>JAFGFV010000368.1 GCA_016930895.1 Spirochaetales bacterium
GGAGCCGTCGACGTCCGCGTCCGCCATGATGATGACCTTGTGGTAGCGCAGCTTGGCGAGCTCGAAGGCGCTGCCCGCGCTGGTCCCGAGGGTCGTGATGACCGGCAGGAGCTTCTCGTTCGAGAGCACCTTGTCGATCCGGGTCTTCTCCACGTTCAGCATCTTGCCCCACAACGGCAGGATGGCCTGGAACTGCCGGTCCCTGCCCATCTTGGCGCTGCCCCCGGCCGAGTCGCCCTCCACGATGTACAGCTCGCACTTGCGCGGGTCCTGCTCGGAGCAGTCCGCCAGCTTCCCGGGAAGCCCGCTGGACTCCAGGAGGCTCTTGCGACGGGTCAGCTCCCGGGCCTTGCGCGCCGCAGCCCGAGCCTTGGCCGCCACGATGCACTTGTCCAGGATCGCCTTGACGACCCCGGAGTTCTCCTCGAAGTAGGTCGCGAGCATCTCGTTGACCATCGACTCGACGATGCCCTTGACCTCGCTGTTGCCGAGCTTGGCCTTGGTCTGCCCCTCGAACTGCGGCTCCGGGATCTTGACGGAGATCACGGCGGTCAGGCCTTCCCGCACGTCGTCGCCGCTCAGGTTCTCATCCAGCTTCTTGCCGAGATTCAGGCGGCGAACGAAATCGTTGAGCGTGCGGGTCAAGGCCGACTTGAACCCGATCAGGTGCGTCCCCCCCTCGCGGGTGTTGATGTTGTTGGCGAAAGAAAACAGCGTTTCCGTGTAGCCGTCGTTGTACTGAAGGGCCGTCTCCACCGTGACCAGGTCACGAACCCCTTCGAAGTAGATGGGGTCCTTGTGCACGGGCTTCTTGTTCTTGTTGAGGTACTCGATGAAGGAACGCACGCCTCCGTCGAACTTGAACACGTGGCTCTTGGCCTTGCTCGCGCGCTCGTCGATGATCGAGATCTCCACGCCCTTGTTCAGAAAGGCAAGCTCCCGCAGCCGGTTGGACAGTACGTCGAAGCTGTAGTTCAGGTTCTCGAAGACCTCTTTGTCCGCCTTGAAACGCGTGACGGTCCCGTTGCTGTCACTCTTGCCCGTGACCTCGACCTTCTTCTCGGCGATTCCCCGCTGGTAGCGCTGGAAGTAGATCTTGCCGTTGCGGAACACCTGCACCTCGCACCACTCCGACAAGGCGTTGACTACCGACACCCCCACGCCGTGCAGCCCACCGGAGACCTTGTAGCTGGACTTGTCGAACTTGCCGCCGGCGTGGAGCTTGGTCATGACAACTTCCAGAGCGCTGATCTTCTCCACCGGGTGATTGTCCACCGGGATCCCGCGGCCGTTGTCCTCCACCCGGATCACGTTTCCCTTCTCCAGCGTGACCGCGATCCTCGAGCAGTACCCGGCCAGAGCCTCGTCGATCGAATTGTCCACGACTTCGTACACCAGGTGATGCAGCCCCTCGGCACCGGTGGAACCGATGTACATGCTCGGGCGCTTGCGCACGTGCTCGAGATCTTTGAGTATCTGAATGTGTTGAGCGCTGTAACTGTCCTGCATTGATGATTTCCTGACCGAAGTGGCATTCGGTTGATTGCACAGATTATAGGAATTTCCACCGCAAATGTAAAGCCGGGGCACCCCTGGCCCTTGCGCCTCGGCCCCCATCGCGGTACAATCTTCTCGTATCGATTTGTTGATAACCTGTGGATAAATATGGCTGTCCCTGAGAGATCTACTAAACATAGTTGGGTTCATCGCTCTGATACGATGAGACGGTTTTTTTCGAAAAATCGCCCCATAAAACCCTACAATATATATATTTATAGATCGGTGCGCGCTGCCCGAGCGGCCTCCGGTTTTCAACCCATAATTCGTTCTGCCACAAACAGTTCGGCTTATTGTGTATAAAATGTGGATATCCTGCGGACAGCTGGAGGCGTCAAATGAGTGATGCCGCGTGGAACTACGAGGTCTTCTGGAAAGAAACCATCAACCAGCTCCAGGAGGAACTGAGCGAGCAGGAGTACCTCATGTGGTTCCGCAACATGAACTACGTCTCTTCCGCAGACTCCAAGGTGGAGGTCAGCGTGCCCTCCAGCTTCTTCCGCGACCAGGTGCGCCAGCGCTACCAGAAGGCCATTGAACACAAGCTCCTCGAGCTCTCCGGCCACAACATCGCCCTGGACTTCCGCGTCGAGAAACGGCAAGCTCCCATCGCCGCCAAGGACAAGGCCTCGCCCGGCGCCAAGAGCGCGTCACCGGCACCCAAGCCCAAGAGGGCGCACCCCCAGCTCAACGGCGAGTACAACTTCCGGCGCTTCGTCCGCGGCGACAACAACGATTTCGCCTACATGGCCTCCTACGCCATCGCCAAGAACCCGGGCAAGGCCTACAACCCCTGCATGATCTACGGCGGGGTCGGCTTGGGCAAGACCCACTTGCTGCAGGCCATCGGCAACAGCGCCTATCAGGAGTTCGCCAACATCAAGATCGCGTACGTCACTGCCGAGACCTTCACCAACGAGTTCATCCTCTCGATCAAGGAGAACACCAGCCATCGCTTCAAGAACAAGTACCGTTCCGTGGACATGCTCCTGATCGACGACGTGCACTTCCTGCCCGGCAAGGTCGAGACCCAGGAGGAGCTGTTCCACACCTTCAACGCCCTGTACGATGCCAACAAGCAGATGGTCTTCACCAGCGACCGCCCCGTTTCGGAGCTCAAGCGGCTTTCGGACCGCCTTCGCAGCCGTTTCGAGCGCGGCCTCAACGTGGACCTGCAGCCTCCCAACTACGAAACCCGCATCGCCATTCTCAAGAAGAAGATCGAGGAAAAAAACGCCACGATCCCGGACGCCGTGATCGAGCTGATCTGCCAGAACATCCAGACCAACGTGCGGGACCTGGAGAAGGCGCTGACCAAGCTCATCGCGTACGCGGAGCTGGTCGACAAGACCATCACCCTCGAAACCGCCGAACGACAGCTCAAGGACTTCTTCTCGAACCACGAGCAGAGAAACATCACCATCGACAGCATCCAGCGGCTGGTGGCCGAATACTTCGCCCTCTCTCCCAATGACCTCAAGGGCAAGAAGCGCAGCAAGGCCATCGCTTTTCCCAGGCAGATCGCCATGTACATCTCCCGCGCCCTCACCGAGTACTCCACTACCGAGGTCGGCCTGGAGTTCGGCGGACGCGATCACACCACCGTGATGCACGCCTGCCAGCGCATCGAGGACCGCATGAAGACCGATGCTACCTTGTCCCCTACGATCCAGCATCTGATCCGCTCGGTCAAAGAGTTCAGGCCGTAGCTCCGCGGGGGACAACCGGTTGTGCTTTGGTGGACAACCGGTGCATAATGGGCATGACTTTCTAATATGTGGGTGAACTGTGGAAGGCTTGTCACCCTTGTTCAACGGCCTATCTCGCGTTCCGCCAAGAGCTTGCGGGTGGTTTCCACATGTCCACAGCGCCTACCATCTCCGCCACTAGACTATCTCTTCTAAGGAGACGGCCATGAACTTCGCCTGCGAAAAAGACCTGATCGCCCGCGAAATTGCCATCGCTCAGGAGATCATCGCCTCTCGCAATACCCTGTCAATTCTGTCGAACGTCCTCCTGGAGACCACGGACAACCTCCTGACCATACGTGCGACGGATCTCAAGGTGAGCTTCCAGACCGAGATCCCGGTGGAAACCAAGAGCCCGGGCAGCGTAACGGTCTTCTGCGACAAGCTTCTGGGAGTGCTGCGTTCCCTTCCGGACGGGGAGATCGAGCTCAAGCTCGAGGACGACATGATGATCTACATCCGGCCGGTCTTCAAAAAGATCGACTTCAAGCTCAAGAGCATCCCCTCCGACAAGTACCCGGAGCTCAAGCAGGTCGGGGAGGAGACCTTCTTCGATTTTCCCCAGAAGGAGTTCCTGGACATGGTCTCCAAGACCCTGTTCGCGGTTTCCAGCGACGAGACCCGCTACTTCATGAACGGAGTGTATTTCGAGTGCGCCGAAGGGCGGCTTACCATGGTGGCAACGGACGGGCGGCGCCTGAGTCACATCGCCAAGAACGTGGATCTGCCTTTCGGGGACCTCAAAGGGATCATCATTCCTCCGAAGATCCTGAACCTGATCCGCAAGCTGGCTCCCGGGGAAGGCAACCTCTCGCTGGCGGTCGCGGACAACAACCTGTTCGTGCGTTTCAACCAGCACAGGATTTCCTCCAGCCTGATCGACGCGCAGTTTCCCAATTACCAGCGCGTGATTCCCCAGAGCCAGGAGCACCGGCTGATAGTCGAGAGGGAGAGCCTGCTCAGTGCACTGCGCCGCGTGTCTCTTCTGGTCGAGGAAAAGTCGCGGCGTATCCAGCTGACCGTCCAGCCCGGGGTCTTGGTGGTCAGCTCCTCGGAAGGGGAAATCGGAATGGCGCGCGAGGAGATCCCCTGCGAGTACGACGGCCCCGAGATGGACCTGGCCGTCAACTACTTGTACCTGCTGGATCCTCTGAAGGAAGCCAGCGAGGAGCGTTTTTCCATCGAGTTCAGCGAGCCGGACAAGGCCGTCAGCCTCCGCCCGGAGCCGGAAAAGGACTACTTCCACGTCGTGATGCCGATGCAGCTGGCCTGATGGGCTTCCTTTCGAGCGCCCATCGTGCGTTCAGAAACCTGAAGGATGCAGAGATCGACCTGGGTGCTCGGCAGATCTTTCTCGTGGGAGAAAACGGGCAGGGTAAGAGCAACTTCATCGAGTCGCTGTATCTCCTGTGCTTCGGCGGTTCGTTTCGCACTCGTCGGGAGGCTGGGCTGGTCCGCAACGGGAGAGACGCCGCGCTGGTCCGGGGGCAGATGCAGCTGTCGGAGGGGGTGACCCGTCGGGTCTCGGTGAGCCTGGAGCGGGCCGGGCGCAAGGAGATCCGGGTGGACTCCAGGGTCGTGCGGGATCGCATGGAACTGATCGAAAACGCACCCTGCATCGTCTTCTCGCATCAGGACCTGGAGTTCGTGAGCGGACCGCCGGAAATGGGGCGGCGATTTTTCAACCAGACCCAAAGCCTGTTCGATCCCTTGTTCATCGACCTGCTGCGCAGCTACCGCAAGATCCTGCGCTCCAGGAACATCCTGCTCAAGGAGCGCAACCTGGCGCTTCTGGAGGCCTTTGACCGCAACCTGGGCGAGATCGGGCACCGGATCCAGAGCCGGCGCGAGGGGATCGTCGAAGAGTTCAACCGCACCTTCTCGCCCCTGTTCGCGACCGTGTCCGCCTGGCCCGGGACCACGGCGATCGCGTATCGCCCCTCCTGGAGAGCGGGCAGCGGGGTGGAGGAGATCGCAGCCCAGTTGGCGCGGCGCCGCCCCAGGGACTTGGCCTTCGAAACGACCACGACCGGCCCTCATCGGGACCGATTCGTGGTCACGCAGGACGGCAAGGAGTTCGCCGCGCAGGCTTCCACGGGCCAGATTCGCCTGGCTTCCCTGATCCTGCGGGTGGCGCAGGCCAACTTCGTAGCGGGAAAGACCGGAAGAAGCCCAATCCTGCTGCTCGATGACGTACTCCTCGAGCTCGACTCGGGCAGGCGGGACCGTTTCCTGGAGGCGCTGCCGTCGTATGACCAGGCCTTCTTCACCTTTCTGCCCGACGAGCAGTTCGTGGCGTACCGGAACGCCGAGACTCGGATCTACCGGGTAGCAGCAGGGGAGCTGCTGCCGGCATGAAGCGAGCCTCTGACGTCCTGTCCAAGCTTCTCGACGAGAACAGCCGGGGCAAGGCCCAGAGCTACTCCTCGGTCTTCGGCGGCTGGCGGGACCTGGCCGGGCTTTCCCTGGCGGAGCATTCGAGGGTCTACGAGATCAAGCACCAGAACCTGTTCGTGGAAGTGGACCACAACGGCTGGATGCAGATCCTGTTCCTGCGCAAGACCCGGATCCTGAACAAGCTGCGCAGCCGGTACCCGGAGCTGGAGATCCAGGATCTCAAGGTCCGGATCAACCCCGGGATGAGCCGCTCCGGGAGTCAGGAGAGCGGGTCCCGGCCGGACGAACGCACGCGGGACGACCGGGCTCAGGCGGGGGGCGCGCCGGCTGCGACCCCTGCCGATAGTCCGGGCGGCAGCTCCCAGGTGGACAGGGTGGTCTCCGGGGTGAAGCAGGAATCCCTCCGGAGCCAGCTCAGACGGCTATTCCTGAGCAGTCTGAAAGACGAACGCAAACCGCGCAGATCGGGCGGGACGCAACGGAAGGAATCGGAGTCGAGCCAAGGTTGACAGTGGTCAGCGTATTTAAGTATAGTGTGCTTTACCGTATCGAATTGTACCGAATTCAGCCTGTTTTGGGGGGGATTCGGCTTTCGCCTATAGTCAGTCTGATGTAGAAATACCGTCTTCGAGTTCGAGAAGGAGAAATCATATAATGAAGCGCACCTTTCAGCCCAGCAAGACAAAACGGCGCCGAAGTCTCGGGTTCCGTGCCCGCATGAAGACCAAGGGGGGGCGACTGGTTCTCAAGAGGCGTCGGCAGAAGGGCCGGGCCAAGCTGACCGTCGCGGATGAGAAAAAGCCTTACTAGGCGGGAGCGGCTCAAGGGAAGGACTGCGATTCGCAGGGTATTTTCTGCTGGAAAGAGCGTTGAACGCAAGGGGATCAAGCTTCTATTCGTTCAGAACAGCCTGTCGCGGAACCGGATCGCTGTCTGTCCGGTTCGCGGCTTCAGGACGGCAGTGGAGCGAAACCGGGCCAAACGGCTCTGCCGGGAAGCCTATCGCGACCTCAAACATCAGATAGCCCCCGGATACGACATCGTCTTCGTTCTCTGTCCGGGGCAGGTCACCCTTCGTGATCGCCACAGGCAGATCGAATCCCTGCTCGAGCGGGTTGGTCTGAAGCGATGAGATTTGTTCTGGCATTTGTAATCACTCTCTACCAGTTGCTCATCTCGTCGTGGCTCCCGCCCGCCTGCCGCTTCACGCCCACCTGCTCGCAGTACGCCAAGGAAGCGCTGCTCAAGCACGGAGTGTTCCGGGGCATGGGGCTGGCTTTGAGACGGCTGTCCCGGTGCCATCCCTTCGGCCGGGGCGGCTACGATCCGGTTCCCTAGAAAGATCAACTCATCAGGAGTACACAGGTTCGTTATGGAGAAAAAAACAATCATCGCCGTGGTGCTGGCAGTCGGCGTGATCATCGTCGGCATGCTGATTCAATCGGTGTTCTTCCCGCAGCAGCCGCGGACCGCAGCGCCGCCGGCGCCGCAGTCTGCCGAGACCGCGGCCGAGCAACCCCAGGCAGTCACGGAGGGCGAACCCGCACAGGTGGAGGAGGCCCGGCCCCAGGCGTCCCCGGACGCGGCTGCGCCTGCGGGGCCGGCCCCGGCCGTGGGAGAAGCCACGCAGATCGACGAGCAGGGACCCCGGCAGGAGGAGAGCCTCACCATCGAGACCGACGTGTTCATCGCCCGCTTCACCAATCGGGGCGGCGAGCTCACCTCCCTCAAGCTCAAGGAGTTCACCAACCCCGACGGCTCGCTCGTGGACATGGTCTTCAGCCGGGATTCGGGACTGTATCCCTTTTCACTGCGCTTCGGGGACCACAACGCCCCCCGGGTGGACGCGCTGTTTCATCACGAGCTCTCGCTGACCGGGTCGGGGGTGACGTTTTACAGGACTTTTGTATCGCCCTCCGGGGTGCCCTTCACCGTGCGTAAGAGCTTCGCGTTCCAGCAGTCCTCGTACATGATGGAGCTGTTCGTGGAGATCGAGAACAGCGTCAACGACTACCCGGACCTGAGGACCGGCGGGTACGCGTACACCCTCGGTATCGAGCCGCAGATCGGGCCGGCCTTCGAGAAGCTGGACGCCCGCTCGGAGTCCCGGGATTTCATGTCATACTCGGAAGGGGCCAAGAGCGCCGACCGGGTGAAGGTCCCCAAGGAAGGCTTGCAGACCATCGACCGCCGCGTCAGCTGGGTCGCCCTCAACGGCAAGTATTTCTCCCTGATCGCCCTGCCGGGCGCAGTGGACTACCGGATTACCCTGGACACGCGCCCGGTGGAGGGGCTGTCCGACCGCTCGGCCATGTACTTCAGCCGACCCGAAATCCGCAGCTCCTCGAACAAGGACCAGTTCCGCTTCTACATGGGGCCGAAGAAGCGCGACATCCTGGCGCGATTCAACAGCGAGGACAGGAATCCCTTCGGCCTGTCGGGGATGAACCTCGAGAAGATCCTGGACCTGAGCTTCCTGCGCTTCGGCTGGCTGGCGGACATTCTCTCCCATCCCTTGCGGTGGTTCTACGCGCTCATTCCCAACTACGGGGTGGCGATCATCCTGCTGACCCTGCTGATCAAGCTGATTCTGTGGCCCCTGACCCACAAGAGCTTCGAGTCCACCGCGAAGATGCAGGCTTTGCAGCCCAAGATGAACGAGGTGCGGGAGAAGTACAAGAGCAACCCCCAGAAGATGAACCAGGAGATCGCCGCCCTGTACAAGAAGGAGGGGGTGAGCCCCCTGGGCGGCTGCCTGCCTCTGCTTCTGCAGATGCCCATCCTGTTCGCCATGTATACCCTGCTGGGCACCCACTTCGAGCTGCGCAGCGCGGTCTTTATCCCGGGCTGGATCAACGACCTGTCTAGCCCGGAGAGCGTCCTGGAATTCAATCCGGTCAAGCTGCTGTTCTTTGAACTGAGCGCGATCCGGGTGCTTCCCTTCGTGATGCTGGTCACGACCTTCATACAGACCCGTTTCACCCAGTCCCCCGAGAGTGCGGGTTCCTCGGGTGCGAACATGAAGATGATGACCTATGCCATGCCCATCATGTTCTTCTTCATCCTCTACAACCTGCCTTCGGGTCTGGTGCTGTACTGGACCATGCAGAACGTGCTGAGCATTTTCCAGCAGCTGTACACCAACTCCAGGCGGGCCAGGATGGCCGCCGCCGGACCGCAGCAGGGACCGCCGCCTCGCAGCGGCGGAAAGCGCCCGCCGGGAGGGAGCAAGCCGCCGAAACGACGCAAGTAACTACTCTCCAAAGGAGAATCGAGCCCTATGAACGTTCACGAATTCGAAGGCAAGAACGAAGAGGAGGCAATCA
>JAFGFV010000369.1 GCA_016930895.1 Spirochaetales bacterium
CTCCGTGACCTCCCGCTGGATGCCGAAGTGCCCGACGATGCGCTGCTCGGGGTCGTACAGGCAGATGTAGTCCCCCTCCACCCACATAGGGGTGCCGTCCAGCTTGCGTTCGTCGGTATCGACGTGGAGCCGGCCCTGGTCAAAGAGGCGGCGCCAGAGCGCCTTGCCGTAGGCCACGTCGTGGGCGAACAGCTCTCTGGGAATGCGGCCGAGCAGCTCACCCCTGGCGGCGCCGTACTGCGCCAGCAGAGCGTCGTTCACCTTGGTGAGGCGTTGGTGGTCGAACACGTACTCCAGACAGGCATCCTTGTCGGTGTGCTCGTCCCAGTGAACCCCCGCATCCAGCATCATGAAGAAGAATCCGTCGAGGGATTGGGAGAAAAAGAGCTCCAGGAGATCTTCCTGGGAAACGGCAGGCATCAGGTTCATCCGCTTCGTCCCTCCTGGGCACGGCAAGGGGCAAGACACCGATGAACTGAGCTTCGCTGCATCGACGGCGGCATCGACGGACGGCCCGGGAGGCAGGAGCCGCCCTCCGGGCCTTCCGACCGGCCCTGCGGGATTAAACATAAGCAAATCAGTCATGTCTGTACAGCTTATTCCTGACTATTTTGGTTGACATTATGCGCCGCCCGCGGTAACTTGTTTTTTTCGAGGTCGCCCGAAGGGCAGCCGGCCGCCTCAGCAGCCCCAGCGTTTGCACCCGCCGGATCGTACTGCCAGTCTTCGGGAATAGGCCTCGGGCATGAACCGGACGAAAGGGGCCGCCGGCATGCAACGGTGTCCACGCTGCGCAGCTCTCAATCCCCTCGAAGCGCGCTTCTGCATGCGCTGCGGGTCCAGCCTCCCGGATTCGACTCCCCAGCCCGCCTACCTCGACGGGGAGCGGAGGGTCGTCACGATCCTGTTTGCCGACGTGGTCGGCTCCACCACCCTCGCCGAGCGGATGGACCCGGAACAGTGGACCCGCCTCATGAACGGCGCATACGAAGCCCTGCTCCCCCCGGTCCGCCGCCATGGAGGGACCGTGGCGAGGCTCATGGGGGACGGGCTGCTCGCCTTCTTCGGGGCCCCCACGGCTCACGAAGACGACCCGCTTCGGGCACTCCGGGCGGCCCAGGAGCTGGTGGCCTCAGCCCGTTCCTACGCCCGCAAGATCAAGACCGACCGGGACGTCGAGTTCGCCGTGCGGGTGGGAGTCAACACCGGCACGGTCATCGTCGGTAGCGTCGGCGGCGAGCCGATGCGCGAGTACACCGCCATGGGCGATGCCGTGAACGTGGCCGCCCGTCTCCAGAGCCTCGCCGAGCCGAACAGCGTGCTGGTGGCCGAGCGCACGCACGAGCTCATCGCGGACCACGTGGAGGTCCGGGATCGGGGCTGGTTCACGGTCAAGGGCAAGAGCCGCAAGGTCAGGGCCTTTCGGCTCCTCGCGGTCCGAGCACCGCGTCCCACAGATCGGGGGATGGGCGCGTTGCGCTCGCCGCTGGTAGGCAGACAGGACGAGCAGGCGACCCTGCGAGCGTGCCTCGAGGAGGCTCAGCAGGGGCGCGGGTCGATCGTTGCCATCACGGGGGAAGCGGGGATCGGCAAGTCCCGTCTCCTCCAGGAGTTCCGGGAGGAGGCCGGGCGCCGGCAGGCCCTATGGCTCGAGGGCGGAACCGCTTCCGCGGAGCGGAGGATCAGCTACTGGCCCTTCCGGAGGCTCCTCCGCCAGGCCGCCGGGATTGGCCCGGAAGACGACGAGCCCACGGCGTGGGAACGGCTCGCCGAAGCAGTGAATGACCTGTTCGGGCCCGGGAGCGGTCCCGCCGGGACTCGCTCGCGCCCTGCCGGGCTCCCAGACCCGCAGGAGGTTCTCCCCTATCTCGGCACCCTTCTCGCCCTCAAGATGACGGACGAGCAGGCGGAGAGAGCCCGATATCTCGATGCCGAAGCGCTGCGCCACCAGATCTTTCTCGCGGCGCGCCGGTTCTTCGAGCGGATCGCTTCGCGGCAGGTAACGGTACTTGCTGTCGAGGACCTCCACTGGGCCGACGAGTCCTCCCTCCGGCTGCTGGAGTACCTGCTTGGGCTCGTCGAGTCCACGCCCCTGGTGTTCTGCCTGACGAGCCGGGTGGAGGCCCCTGAAACCCCCGCACGCGTGCTCCAGGGAGCCGCGCGGCGCTACGGGCAGCGTTTCCGGGAGCTTCCGCTCCTTCCCCTTACCGCCGCCCAAAGCGGAGTCCTGCTCCGCAATCTGCTGGGGGCCCCGGGGCTGCCCGCTTCTCTCCAGCAGCTCATCACGGCCAAGGCAGGCGGCAACCCCCGGTTCATGGAGGAAGTCCTGCGGTCTCTGGTCGACTCGGGAGGCATCCTCCGCACGTCGGGCACAGGCGAATGGCGGGCTGCCAGAGCGATCGATTCCCTGGCTATCCCGAACACCCTTCAAGCCCTGGTGGCAGCGCGGCTGGACCGCCTGGACGAAGGGGTCCGGCGCGTGCTGCGCATAGCCTCCGTGATCGGGCGCAGTTTCGATCGCCGGGTTCTGGAGGCGGTTGCCGGGAATCCCGGGCTCCCCGGCAACGGAGGGAACGGGGAGTCGCTCCACAGCCTGCTGCGGACCCTCGAACAAGGCGAGCTCATCGAACCCAGGGGAGCTGCCGCCGGCGGGCAGTACCTGTTCCGGCACGCCTTGGTTCAGGAAATCACCTACAACGGGATCCTACTCTCTCAACGCCGGGAGCTGCACGCCTCGGTGGCCCGCGTCATGGAGCGGCTGTTTCCCGAACGCCGGGAAGAGCTGGCGGGAGTGCTGGCCTACCACTACGCGCGGGCGGAGGCTTGGGACCAGGCCCACGA
>JAFGFV010000370.1 GCA_016930895.1 Spirochaetales bacterium
ACCATGATGCCCGTGGCCGGTGGGATCGAGGCGTACACCAAGGAGGCCATGGGCCTGGGCCCCGCGGCCACGGTGACGCTGCTGTACTTCATCGCGACCTTCTCCCTGGCGGTCAATGCCATGGTGGACGGGGAGATGCTGAGCATGCTCGTGCCGGGGATTCCCCCCCTGCTCTGGGCGGTGATCCTGGTCACGATCTACCTGGTCTTCAACCTGTTGGGGGCCAAGGTGATCGGATTCGGCCAAGGGTTCTTCACGATCCTGGTGATCCTCTCCTACGTGCTGATGGGCATCCTGGCCTTCGCCGGGGCGGGCCGCGCGCAGGTGGACTATGCTAAGCTCGCCCAGTTCTCCGGGATCAAGTTCGGCAGCTTGGTGAGCCTGTCCATGGTGGCCATCTGGTTCTTCGTGGGCATCGAGATGGCAACTCCCCTGGCCGAGGAGGTCAAGAAGCCGGAAAAGACCCTGCCCCGGGCCATGATCGCGGGGCTCATCGTGATTTTCCTGATTCAGCTTCTCCTGGGGCCGGCCATGTTCGGGATCCTCGGCCAGGAGGATCTGACGGGCTACACGCCTCACATCGCCTTTGCGACCAAGCTGTTCGGCCAGGGCGGGTTCTACTGGATCCTGGTTCTGCAGCTTGCGCTGGAGTTCACGACCATAGGCGGGGTCATGTTCGGGATCTCCCGCCTGGTCTTCGGGCTGGCCCGCGACGGAATGCTCCCCAAGGCTTTCGCCTGGCTCCATCCCCGCTTCCAGACGCCCTGGGTGGCGCTGTTCGCGATCTACGCGGCCGTGCTGATCGCCATGTTCGTGGGGGCACCCTTCGTGCTGATCAGTATCGCGTCCCTGGTCTTTTTCCTGATTTACCTCATCACCTTCGTCGACCTGTGGATTCTGCGGGTCAAGAAGCCGGACCAGCCCCGACCCTTCTATGCCGGCGGAACCCGAAGAGTCCCGGTGCTGTCGATCGTGGGGTTCCTTCTGATCCTGGCCATTCTGGTCGGCAATGCCATGGATGATCCCAAGATCGTGTCCATCGGGCTGCCGGTGGCCGCCGCCTGTCTGGTGTTCTCCCTGGTTTGGGCGGCCTTGCTACGCAAGCGGCTGGCTCGCCGAAGGGACGGCTGAACCGGGAGCGCAGCACCCGTCGGCTGCGGGGGGCGGTCCGGGGGAAGCTGTTGGTGGCGCGGTCGGATCAGCAGCGCCTCAAATCATGTTGATAGTACCCTCGCGCGAGAGGAGAACCTCTCGACGAGACGGCTCTCGACCATCTCGCCTCGCTCGTCATGCCTGCGTTCCCAATCTTCAATCTCTTCGGGTACAGTCGAAATTTATCGACATTTCTGGAATTTTTCGACTATAATCGAAATATGGTGGAGATTCGCCGTCGGCATTACCTGGACACACTCGGCCGGTTCGCGGCAACCCCAAGCATCGTTGCAGTGGTGGGCTTGCGGCGCGTGGGCAAGAGCGTGCTTCTCCGGCAGTACGCCGATGAGGCGCGCTCCTCTCAACCGGTCGCCTACGTCGATAAGGAGTCCTTTGATTTCGCAGACGTGAGGACGGCGGAGGATGTCATCCGGCACGTGAACGCTACGAGCCCAAAAGGCGAGGAGCGTCTCGTGGTGCTGGACGAGGTGCAGCAGATCGACCAGTGGGAACGTGCGGTCGCCTCGCTGAACGCAGAGGCACGCACTCGCGTGATCATCTCGGGGTCCAATGCTTCGCTGTTCTCTGGGGAACTCGCGACGCGGATAGCAGGTCGCTATTTGACCCTTCAGGTATTTCCGCTAACGCTCGCGGAGTTTGGGGCGCTCCACACGAAGAAGAGCGGGACCGAACTCAGCGCGGACGAGCTGTTGCGGCTGTATCTGCGACTTGGCGGGTTGCCGGGACTGCTTCACACCGACCTGAGTGAGAGAGTCACCTACCAGATGCTGGGTGACATCTTCAACACGATCGCGGTTCGTGACATCATCAGCCGCCACGGTATTCGGGATGTTCCGCTGTTTCAGGACGTCACGCGGTTCGCCATGGACAACATCGGCAATCCCGTGTCCGCCAAGCGGATCGCGGACTTCCTCAGCGCTCAGCGCCGCTCGGCTTCCGTCGATACCGTCCTGAATTACCTGGCATACCTGGACGAGGCGTATCTGTTGAACACGGCGCGCCGGTACGACTTGAAGGGCAAGCGGCATCTGGAAACCAACGCCAAGTACTACCTTGGGGACATCGGGTTGCGGAATGGGGTTCTAGGGTACCGCGAGGCGGACATCGGGGGCCTTCTGGAGAACCTGGTGTACCTGGAGCTCCGCCGTCGCGGCTACAGGGTTTCCGTTGGCTCGGCAGACTCCGGGGAGATTGACTTTGTGGCGGAAGGCCCCTCGGGGAAGCTGTACATACAGGTCGCCTACCTGCTGGAAAGCCGAGCTACCGTTGAACGGGAGCTGAGAGCGTTCTCGTTGCTGGATGATGCCTACCCTCGCTACCTGTTGACGCTCGATCCATACCGAGCGCGGGACCTGGAGGGAGTGAGACACCGATCAGTGCTGCGGTTCCTGCTGGGCGACAGCCTGGACACCTAGAACCTCGCGAGCGAGGAATCCACGGGGCCGGCTACAGCACAGTGCCAATCGGCCCAAGATCGAGAAGGCCGCCCGCCTCACAGTGGGCGGCCTTTCAATGAGCTCGCGGGCTCAGGCTGACTCAGTCCTGCGACTTTGCCCTCTTCAGACTCCTCACCCAGCCGATGGTGCGCACCAGGATGTAGATGCTGATGATCGACAGACCTGCGGCCAGGACGTAGAAGAACACGTCCGTGGCCACGCCGCCGGGCCCGGACAGGGGCGGCCAGGCCCTCTGGACGCCTCTGGCACTCCTGACCAGGATGGCGATCAGAACCAGGACGATGCCTGCGCCGATGACGAACAGGTCGGTGTTCTTGACCCGGGCCGGCTCCTTCGTCTTGTCGAAGATCTCCCGGAACAGGGGACCCACGGTCTGGGGATCGTAGCGCTTGGCCGAGCTCACCACCAGGTAGATGACGAAGCCGATGGCCAGCCCGATGAAGATGGCCGGAACCCCCCCGATGCCGGCGCCGTAGAACACCGCCGTCCCGCCGCCGGACATGAAGACCAGGGCCAGGGTGACCGCGCCGCTCACCAGGCACCCCCAGAAGGCGGCGGCTTCGGTCATGCGCTTCCAGTAGGTGGAGAGCAGGATCAGCGGCGTCACGGCGGCGCACAG
>JAFGFV010000054.1 GCA_016930895.1 Spirochaetales bacterium
GTCTCTCCTTGTCTCAGCGGCCCGGGAGTCAGTCGAGGCCCAGCCCCCGCAGGTGCTCGATTCCCTTTCGGGCGGCCACGTCGGCGTCCGGTACGGCCATGAACTCCCCGGAAACGAATCCCGAGTATCCCGTGGAGAACAGCGTTTCCAGGATCCTGCGGAAATCCAGATGACCCGCTCCGGGGTACCAGCGGTTGGAATCGGCCACGTGAAAGTGAAAGATGCGTTCACCGCAGTCTTTGATGCTCTGCTCGATGGAGGGCTCCTCGATGTTCATGTGAAATGTATCGAGGAGCAGTCCCAGGTTGTCCGCACCCACCCGGTCGATCAGCTCCAGGCTCTCCCTGGCCGTGTTGAGCAGCGGCGTCTCGTAGCGATTCAGAGGCTCGAAGGCGATGCGCACTCCCTCTTTCCCGGCGATATCCACGCAGCTCTTGAAACCGGAGTACATCCACTCCCGGGCCTGGGCTTCGCTCACCCCGTCCTGGATGATGCCCCGCACCAGGCCGATAATGATGAGCGCTCCGGCCTTCCTGGCCAGGGGTACGTGGGAGGCGATCCTCTCCACCGCCCGCTTCCGCACCTCGGGATCGGGATCGGTGAAGGACAGATGCTCCTCCCCCCAGGCCTGTCCCGTGCCGATGGCGGGGATCTTCAGGCCCGGCTTGGAGACGGCGGCGACCAGACCGTCCTGGTCGATCAGGCCGGGATCCCTCACCGCCGGTTCCACTCCGTCGTAGCCGTAGGAGGCCACCTTGGCGACATTCTGCGCGAAATCGCCCTTGTAAGCCACCGCCTGGAACCTGGCGGCGTGGGTCGATAGAACGATAGACAGGTTCATCAACTCCCCCGGCCAGCGTCTTTAGATCTTGTGAAACGGTCCGATGTGAGGCAGCTCGTACACGGACTTCCAGCCCTTGCTGAAGGGTTCCCTCAGGAACGGTTCCAGCTCCCCGGGCGTGCGCAGGGTCACCTTTTCGACCGGGGGAACTTTCCCCGCGGGGAAGGCTTCCAGGATCTCATCGTGGAGCAGGGTCAGGTAACGCAGGATCGCGGCGATCGGGCGCTTGGCCTTCCGAGCCGTTGCCTTGGATGGAGCTCCGACCACCCCCTCGGGAGTGGCGGCCCGCTCGATGGCCATGTGCCCTTCCCCTTCGTCCCAGCGATGGGGCCGGCGATAGGGATCCACGGATTTGTCGAAATGGCCATCCGGCAGAAAGCTCTGGCCCTGGGCATCCTGGACCACCGACATGTCGACCATCTCCTTGAACATCAGCAGCGCCACAGCGGTCTCGCTCTCGTCCGCGTGGACGAAATCGGTCTCCAGGCTGTCCGCCCGACCCGCCGGGATGAAGAACTCCCGCACGGCCCGGTGCCAGTCCAGGACCTGGAAGATCCCCGGCAGCTGAAAGCGCTTCATGAACTCCTGGATGGCGGAGACCAGCATCCACAGATGACCGTGGTTGTTGATCAGGATGATCTTGCGGTAGCCGTCGTTCCAGAGGCCCAGCATGGTGTAGATCAGCATCTCCTCGACCACCTCTTTGGGAATGATCACCGTACCGGGCATGCCCATGTGGTGGTAGGGATGTCCTCCGTAGTTGAGGGGGGTGAAGGCCAGGTTGCACTCTCTGCCCTGCTTGGCCGTGTAGCGGCGCAGCCCCTCCAGGATCTGGGTCACCATGAACGTATCCAGCCCGGAATTCGCGTGCATGCCGTGGTTCTCCGTGCAGCCGATAGGCACGAACAGGATGTCGTTCTTCCGCCGCTTCTCGATGCATTTGGCCCGGGGGGTGTTCTGGATGTACGTGCCCGCTTTGCCCAGCTCCGAGGGAGAGGGAATCTCATAATCCGCCAGGATCTTGTCGATCTCCTGCTCCGAAGCATCCCAGACCTCCTTCTTCACTCTTCCCACCGAATTGTCCTCGAAGAAAATCAAGGGGTTGTCCGTGGTAAACCATTTCATAGTCTTTCCTCCAATCTGCTCTGCGTATTCCCGTAAATTAAATAGAGTTTAAAATACATTAGCATATGGATTAATCCATATCAATATTATTTTCCACAAAAAATTGATTTTCCGTTGATTTTTGCGAGGTTTTCCATCAATATTGGGGTGGGAAGCGGATGCACCATGAGCGCTGCCCGAAGGGCCGCGGAAACGAACAGAGGAGCGACACGAATGGAGCTGGGCACAACGATTCGCAGGATACGAAAGGAGAAACTCCTTACGTTGAAGGACGTGGCCCACATGGCCAACCTGACCGAAAGCCTGCTCTCGCAGATCGAAAACAACAAGGCTCAGCCGTCGATTTCCTCCCTGATGGCCATTTCCAAGGCTCTCAACACTCCGATTGCCTATTTCTTCGAACAGGACGAGGAACAGGTCCATTCACCGGTGATGCGCTCCAGTGAACGGCCCGTGGTCCACACGAAGAGCGGAATCACCTACTTCCTTCTGTCCCACGATGTCGGAGAAACACAGATCGAGATGCTGCACGCCGAGTACGAAAAGGATTCGAGCACCGAGGTTATGCACACTCACACGGGCTACGAATGCGGAATCGTGCTGCAGGGAAAGCTCGAGGTCCGCCTGGACGAGGATCGCTACATACTGAACCCGGGGGACAGCATCACCATCCCGTCCTCCCACCCCCACGACGTAATAAACGTCTACGACGGAGTGTCGACCGCAATCTGGGTCAACAATCCACCGACCTTTTGAGTAAATCTGCGGGGCCGGCCCGCGGGGCCGGCCGGCGGGCGCTCAGAAGTTGAGCATCACCTTGAGCGCCTCTTCCTTGTTGTGGACGGCAACGTCGAAGGCCTTGTGCAGATCCGAGAACGGGAAGCGGTGCGTGTTCAGGGCGGCGAAATCGAACCTGTCCCGGATCGCGCTCATGAAGCGAATCGTCCTCTGGCTGAAATTCTTCGTACCCCCGGAGCCGGTGATGCTCAGGGTCTTCCAGATCGTCTTGCCGATTTCCACGGGAACCTTGCGCCCGATCGAATGCCCTATCAGGCGGACGCGGGCGCTGTGAGCGGCGACGTCGAACAGGGAGGCGATTGCCCTGTCGTTGCCCGAGGCCTCGACGCAGACGCTGGCACCTTCGCCCCCTGTGAGGTCCATGACGCGCTCCACCAGGTCTGCCCTGGTCGGATCCACAGCCTCGTCGGCCCCGTACTTCAGAGACCGTTTCCTCCGGCTCTCTATGGGGTCCGCCATGATGACCCGGGCTCCCGAGGTCTTGGCCACCATGGTCGCAGAAAGCCCCACCGGTCCGGCTCCGAAGATCAGCGCCCGGTCTGAAGCATCGATGAAGCCGTTGTTCCCCCAGATCCCGAAATAACCGATGGAGAAGGTTTCCACCCAGGCGGCATCCTCGAAGGTCCAGTCAGCCGGCACGGCGTGCACGTACTGCTCCTCCACCACCATGTACTCCCCCATGCCGCCGGGGGAATCCGGCCGAAAACCGATCTCTCTCATGTTCAGGCAGGCGGAGGGCATGAGCCCGTCCTTGCAGTTTCTGCAGACCCCGCAGGCCATCACGCAGTCACCGGCTACCTTGTCCCCCACCTTCAGCTCCCCCTTCACCCCGGAGCCGAGCTCCACGATCTGGCCCCCCCACTCGTGGCCGGGGGTGTACGGACCGATGTCGTAGCGCCCTTCGGCGGATCTCCCTTCGAAACACTCCACGTCGGAACCGCAGATCCCGCAGGCGCCAGTCTTGATCAGGACCTGGTTTGGCTTCAGCCTTGGGACCTCCACCTCCTCCACGCGCAGATCGTGAGCTCCGTGCATAAAGGCAATCTTGGCTTTCATCTCGGTGTACACCCTCCGTCACTGAATATTAATTGAGTTTAATATCTGGTACGTCCAATTGTCAATAAAGCTTAATAATCTTGACAGCAACCTGGAATGGCTTTACTCTGGAATCCCGGCATCGAGCCTCGCTTCCCAAAGGAGGACAGTGAATTGGACAAGGTCAAAATCGGCATCATCGGGCTGGGACGCCTGGGACGAAAGCACGCCGAAAACATCCATTTCAAGATCCAGAATGCCGAGCTGAGGGCCATCTGCAGCCTCGTCGATGAGGAGCTGGAGGCGGTTGGCGCGGAAACTGGTGCCAAGTACCGCACGAAGGATTTCATGGAGGTCATCGAAAACGAGGATCTCGATGCCGTAGTGATCGCCTCCTACTCCCAGGAGCACTGCCGGATGCTCTGCGCCGCGGCCAGGGCGGGAAGGAAAAAAGTCTACGTCGAGAAGCCCCTGGGTATGACTCTAGATGAGATCGAACGCATCAGGGCCGCAGTGCTGGCAAATGGGGGGATGCTCCTGCAGGTGGGATACAACCGCCGCTTTGACCGGTCCGTGCAGGCGGCCAAGAAGAAGATCGATGACGGGTTCATCGGCAAACCGATCCAGGTGCGGATGATCAACCGGGATCCCGCGACCATGGCCGAGTTCATCATCAAATTCAGCCCTACCAGCGGCGGCCTGGTCATGGACATGTTGACCCATGACTACGACTGCGCCCGCTGGTTCGTGGGCGCGGAGGCCAGGAGCGTCTACGGCCTGGGAGACGCCTATGTATACGAGGGCTTGAGGGCGGTCGACGACATCGACAACTGCAACATCCTCGTGGAGTTCGAAAACGGCGTGATCGGCCAGTTCGAGACCAGCCGCAACTGCTCCTACGGCTACCACGTGGAAACCGAGGTCTACGGCAGCGGCGGGTGCATCCGCATCGGCTCCGTACCCGTGAAGGACCGGGTCACCTACATGAACGCCAGCGGAGTCTGCAACCAGTGCGTGGAGTGGTTCTTCGAGTACTGGGAGCCGACCTTTTGTGCGGAGATGCAGCATTTCGTGGACTGCGTGAGAGAGAACAGTGAGCCGCTGGTCGGCCTGGAGGACGGCTACAGGGCCGTGCAGTGGGCCTGTGCAGCCACCGAGGCTGTGCGGGAGCGGAAGGTCGTTGCCGTCGGATAGACCCGGCACCTGCTCGCCGCCGGAACGCCGAGCAGATCTGATTAGGAAGGGGAAGGAGAATCCCGTGGCGGAAAAATTGCTCGATGGGCGCTGTTACATCGTGACCGGTGGAACCCAGGGGTTGGGCAGGGGGATCGCCCTGCATCTGGCCGAGGAGGGCGCCGCAGCCCTGACGATCTGCGGGCGCAACGAGCAAAACGGTCTGGAGGCGGCGGCGGAGATTGCAGAGACCGGCTGCGCCTGCGAATACGTGAAGGCGGATCTGTTCCACGAGGAGCAGTGCCGCAGGGTCGTTCAGCAGGCGATCCGGCGCTTCGGCCGCCTGGACGGCCTGGTGAACGCCGCGGGGCTGACGAACCGGGGCACGATCGAGGACACCTCAGTAGAGCTCTGGGATCTGCTGCTGAACGTCAACGCACGGGCTCCCTTCATCCTGATGCAGGAAACCGTGCGCTTCATGAAAGCCGGCGGCGTGCACGGCAGCATCGTGAACGTCATCAGCGACAACTGCCACGGAGGGGAGCCCAACCTGACCGCGTACGCCGCTTCCAAGGGTGCGCTGGCCACGCTGACGAAAAACGCCGCCCACGCGCTTCGCCGCGACAGGATACGGGTCAACGGCATCTGCATCGGCTGGACATACACGCCCCACGAGCACCAGATCCAGATCGAGTCGGGCCAGCCGGAAAACTGGCTGGAGCTGGTGGAGGCGCAACAGCCCTTCAAACGCCTCCTCCGTCCCCTGGACGTGGCCTACCTGGCCGCCTACCTCCTGAGCGACCGGTCGGAGATGATGACCGGTTCCCTGATCGACTTCGATCAGAAGGTGATCGGCGGGCTGGATTGACACCGGCATGCTCCCTTGTGAAAACGGGGACAAAGCCTTAAAGTACTGGGAGGATACGCCATCTCCTGCCCGAAGAACAAACCTGGAGGAGGTTCGGCATGCCTGTTGCGATCGGTGTGATCGGCTGCGGAGCGATCGCTCAGATCAGCCATATTCCCACGCTTCTGAATCACGACGA
>JAFGFV010000371.1 GCA_016930895.1 Spirochaetales bacterium
AAGATGATCATCAGCCGGAGGTGCTGGAACGCGTTGCCATCCAGCCGCTGATCTCGGCCGAGGGAGACCCACCGTCCGGAAAGCAGGTGATCCTGCCGTTCGCCGATCTCAGCTCGAACGCCGCCGGGCTCGGGCACATCAACGCCGACCCGGATGACGACGGCATCATTCGGCGCCTGCCGCTCCTGTATCGATACGGTGATCGATACCTTCCGGCACTGACTCTGCGGGTCCTCATGGAGCTGTTCGAAGTCGATGACCGGAACGTCGAGGTCGCCTTTGGGCGGCACGTGATCCTGCATGACGCCCGAGTGCGCGGGGACCTCACAGAGGACGTGGAAATCCCGGTGGACCGGCGCGGCCGTATCATCGTGGACTTTGCGGGGCCCTGGGAGGACTCGCATCTCGCGTTTCCGGCGGACCGGCTTCTGGCCGCCGGGCAAGACGCCCTGGCACGCTCGCAGCTCTATGACCTGGTGGACGGGACGATCACCTTCATTTCGGACACCTCGACCGCCAACCGAGACTACGGCCGGGCAATCTTCGATACCCGTTACCCCTTGAGCGGGCTGCACCTCAACGTGGTGAACAGCGTCCTGACCGGAAGCATGCTGCGGAGGCAGACGGGGCTCGAGTCGATCCTGCTGCTTCTCCTCTTCGCAACCCTGCTCTGGCTGGGGGCCGCCCGTTTGGACTCGTTCGCCCTGGCTGCTCTGTGGCTTGGAGTGTACGCCGTGTACCTGGTGCTCCATTTCTGGATGTTCGTGGACCTGCGTATTCTTCCACGACTTGCGCTCCCGACGGCGGTCTTTGCAGCCGCCCTGGTCGCCGTCAACGTGGACCGGTCGGTCTCGAACCGACGGGAACGGGACGTCCTGAAGGCCAAACTCAGCGCCAGCAACCAGCTGGAAATCATGAACCGCCAGCTCGTTCGCAGGCACGAGGAGTTGCAGGCCGCTAATCAGAGACTTCGGAATCTGGTGGAGTCCGCGGGCCTGCGGGAGGATTTCCAGCCGGCGGATCGTTCTCTCGCGGCCGATGCCGGCGACACCGGCCGGCCAGGGCGTCAAATCGAAAAACTGGCCCGCCCGGAGGCGTTCGCGCCGATCGTCACCGGGAATGCGGGCATGCAGGCGGTGTTTGGCTACGTCGAATCGATCGCCGCCAGCGCGGCTCCGGTGCTCATCACCGGTGAGAGCGGCGTGGGCAAGGAGCTGGTGGCCAGGGCCGTCCACGAAGTGAGCGGGCGCCCGGGCAAGTTCGTCTCGGAAAACGTGGCGGGCCTCGACGACACCATGTTCACGGATACCCTCTTCGGACACGTACGCGGCGCCTTTACCGATGCCGAGTCCGTACGCAAAGGGCTGGTGGAGGAAGCCCGGGGCGGCACCCTCTTCTTGGACGAAATCGGCGACCTTTCCTTGAGCTCCCAGATCAAGTTGCTCCGGTTCATCGAGGAGCACGAGTACCGTCCGCTGGGCGGGGACGAGGTCAAGAACGCCGAGGTTCGAATCATCATCGCGACCAACGCGAATCTGAAAAAAAAGCTGGAAGAAGGAAGCTTTCGGGAAGACCTCTACTACCGCTTGACCTACCAGGTCCGGATTCCTCCCTTGAGGGAGCGCCGGGACGACGTGCCCCTTCTGCTCGAGCACTTTGCCGCGCAGGCGGCCGATGCCCTGGGAACGCCAAAACCGATGATCCCTCAGGAGCTGGTGAGTCTCCTGACCAGCTACCGCTTCCCGGGCAACGTTCGAGAGCTCCGCAACATGGTCGAGAACGCCATGAGCCGTGCCGGGTCCGGCCGTCTCCCGCTCTCCTATTTTCGGGAGCACATCCGTGAGGTTGCGGACAGCTTCGGAGGCGACGGTGTCAGCGGTGTCGGCGTCGGCGCGGACGGGGGCCGCATCACGTTTTCCGGGCGCCTGCCCAGCTTGACCGAACTGGAGGCCTCGCTCCTCCGGGAGGCGGTCACGCGCACCGGAGGAAACCAGAACCTGGCAGCTCGGCTCTTGGGGTTGTCGCCTTCGGCCTTGAGCCGGCGGCTTCACAAGCAACGAGACGACAAGGGGGGCTCCTAAGGCCCTTCGACGGTTCTCGCGACGTGGTGCCCGGCCAGCCAGTGGCTACTCCGCCCGGAGGCTACTCCTCGAGGAAATCCAGAATGGCCTGGCAAACGCCACGGGGATCTTCGAGCGGGAGAAGGTGGCCGCTTGTCTCGAACACCAGCAGCCTGCCGTGGGCCATCAGCCGGCTCAGCCGCGACTTCGCTTCGGCATCGAGCAAAGGGTCGCTCCCCGCGACCAGAACCAGGATAGGCTGCTCGACCCGAGGAAGATGCTCATCCATGGCGCAGGCACCGAGGATCCGCCGGGTGGTCTCACCACGACGCGCCTTCCCTGCCGGGTGGTGAAGGGCCGCCACAGCGAGTCCACCAGCTCAGGGGTCACGAGCTCCTCCTGCCGGGTCCATGAGCGAACCGTGCGCTCCAACCGGCGGCGGCACACCAGATCGCAGGCCAGCGGCAGCAGGGCGTCCCAGCGCCGGATTCGGGTCATGCGGCCGCCCTGGTCCTGCAGCCCGAAGGGGTTGATCAGGACGAGGCCGTCGACTCGATCGGGATGGGCGAGGCAGTACCGGGTGCAGATGTTGGCCCCCATGGAGGCTCCGACCATGGCGAAGCGCTCCAGGCCCACCTGCGCCGTGAAACGGGCGAGGAACTCCAGGTAGAACTCCATGGAGACCGGGCAGTCGGGCGCCTCAGAGCTCCCGAATCCCGGCAGGTCGGGGATGACCGCCCGCAGCTGCCCGCCCATACCCTCGGCAAGCTTGCGCATCAAGTAACTGGAGCTGAGGTACCCGTGCACCACCAGCACCGCGGGGCCTTCGTGGTCGGGGGCCCTGTCGAGGTAGTGCACCCGCTTGCCATCCACGTGCGTCCAGTGCGAGCAGGCCGACCCATCACCGGCCGCGGGCGCTCCGGTGGACTGCGTGTGGCTGCAGGCCAAGACGGCAACGATCAACACCATCCCGCAGAGGAGGATCCGTGCATTGCGGCAGCCCGTCCGATGAGCCCCGGCCATGTGCTCTTGCACCCCATCTCCAGAGGAGCAAGTTGCGTGCCACGCGTTCGTCTCCCAGGGCACCCTTTCCACGCGCGAAAAAGCCCCGAAGCGCACCCGCCGCGGGAACGGGCGTTGCAGGCGCGCACGCGGCTTGCGTTTTCGCAACGCCGGGCTGGCGCACCTGCAGGAGGCCCGGAGCGCGATCTTTGAGTACATCGAGGTGTTCTACAACCGGGTGAGGCTGCATTCCACTCTGGGGTATCGGTCTCCGGCCGAGTATGAGCGTCAAAGTGCCCCGATGCGGCATGAGCTAGTCGGGAGACCGCAGGGGCTCGAAAACGTTGGACGTGGTGGGCCGTGGTGGCATTTTCTGGGGCGGGGCGATATCTGATCCCCCCCCGGAAGAGGCCCGATCAGCATGTTAGGGTGTCAACTCAATCGGGGGAGCTCCAAACGCGGGCTCGCCGTACGTGGCCCAATAGTTCCAGCAGCGAGACCTATCGCTGTTGCCTGGTGACATAGAGATCGAGTAAGCGTCGAATCATCTTCTGATACTGCGTACCATGCTTCTTTGCTTGTTTCTTGAAGAAATCCACGCTCCTGCGGCTCAAGCCAAGAGTGACCTTGACTGTATCTTCTTTGAAAACAAGCTCCGAGGGAGGGGGAAGGAAGTCATTGATCACCCTGATCTCCCCCGAGGGTTCATCGGAGTACTTAGTGGCTTTTCTCATAGATCTCCTTCCCTTTCCGCCAGTATCCTGCACCTATAACCTGGATTTTGTTTTTCCGGTAGGTGAAACGAACCGTCAAGATTCCGTCGCCCACTCTGCCAATGCAATAGTACCGCTTTTCGACCTGGCTATGGCCTATGTCCTCGGCTATCACGCGGTCAGGATCGCCGAAGGCATACTGAGCCAGATCGAAAGGGACGCCATGCTTCAGCTGATTCAGTTTGTTCTTTTCTTCGTCCCATTCGAAGCGGACCTCGGCCACAATGAGATAATAGCAGAAGGAAGAAACAAGAGCAATATTTCTTTACATACAAACGTATGGTTTCAATTCAATTGACAGCCGGAAAAGGAACGGAGCTCCCTGCGGTTCTGCCACGGGGAGCTCCGTTCGAGTCTGTTTGATCTCCCCGAGACCGAGTCGAACATCCGACCGGGTGGTTGACACCCAGGTCCCTCTGCCTGATTGAGGATGCAATCCAACTTCGGCGTTGTATATTTGCTTTGCCGAAACTTGTGCCGCGAAGGGATCGGGCTCTGGGCCGGGTACGCTCGCAGCTTGTACTACTCAGATGACTGCCTCAGGTCCACGCAGTGCCCCTATAGGAATAGCCAATCGCAGGTCTTCCAG
>JAFGFV010000372.1 GCA_016930895.1 Spirochaetales bacterium
GCCGACATCCACCCGGAGGACCGGGAGGTGTACGAGAAGGCCTACGCGCACACCGGCCTGCGGGAAGGACAGCCGATCGCGGGCACCCGGATCGACGTCGCCTTCATCGGTTCGTGCACCAACGGCCGCCTGAGCGACCTGCGCGCCGCCGCCGCGGTCGCCCGGGGCCGCAAGGTGGCGCCCCACGTCACCGGCCTGGTGGTACCGGGCTCCCGGGCGGTGGCCCGCCAGGCCGTGTCGGAAGGTCTGGACCAGGTCTTCCGGGCCGCGGGTTTTCAGTGGCGGGCTGCGGGCTGCTCCATGTGCCTGGCCATGAATCCCGACCGACTGGTCGGTCGGCAGACCTCTGCCAGCTCCTCGAATCGCAATTTCATCGGCCGTCAGGGGTCGCCGACCGGGCGGACCCTGCTGATGAGCCCGGCCATGGTGGCCGCCGCGGCCGTGGCGGGGGAGGTCGCGGACGTCCGGACCATGCTGCCGTAAGGAGAAGTTCAGAATGAAAGAACAGACCGCCAGAGCACTGATCCGGGGACGCGGGGTGCCGGTGCCCGGGGACGACATCGATACCGATCGGATCATTCCCGCCCGCTACATGAAGAGCATTTCCTTCGAGGAGCTCGGCAGCTTTGCCTTCCACGACGAGCGCATCGACGACGAGGGCAGTCCCAGGGCTCACCCCTTCAACGACCCGCGCTTTGCCGGGGGAAGCATCCTGCTGGTGAATCGCAACTTCGGCTGCGGGTCTTCCCGGGAGCATGCCCCCCAATCGCTCATGCGATGGGGCATCCGGGCCCTGGTGGGGGAGTCCTTCGCCGAGATCTTCTCCGGGAACTGCACGGCCATGGGCATTCCCGCGGCGCGGGTCGCCCACGAGCACGTGCGGCGCCTGATGGAGCGGGTCGAGCAGGATCCCGCCGTCGAGATCACCATCGACCTGGAGGCCCAGGAGATTCGGGCGGGACGCGGGGGGGGCGAGGTCGAACGCTTCCCGCTGGAGATGCCCGAGGGGGACCGACAGAGCCTGATCTCCGGCGCCTGGGACACCACTTCGGTGCTGCTGGGCAACCTGGAGGCCATCCGCGGAACCGCGGCGCGGCTTCCGTACGTCGGGGGCTTTGGCGAAAGCTCGGACGGCGCGCCGTGAGCTCCCCGCCAAGCTTCAAGCAGGAGCTCACTGCCGTGTTCGGTCAGCCTGTGGCCGAGAATCCCACCCAGGCCATGATCGAGGCCGCCTACCGGCACCACGGCCTGCCGTGGCGTTACCTGACCATCGAGGTGGCCCCGGATGCGCTCGGGGACGCCGTGCGAGGAGCCCGGGCCATGGGGTTTGCGGGCTTCAACCTTACGATCCCTCACAAGGTCGCGGTGATCGAGCACCTCGACGGCCTCGGCGAATCCGCGCGGTTGATCGGCGCGGTGAACTGCGTGGTCCCCCGGGAGGGCAGGCTGATCGGCGAGAACACCGACGGCAAAGGCTTTCTGCAGGCCCTGCGGGCCCACACGGATCCGCGAGGCAAACGGGTGCTGATCTTCGGGGCCGGCGGCGCGGCCCGGGCGATTGCCGTTGAGCTGGCGCTGGCCGGGGCATCCGCGATCACGGTGGTCAACCGCTCGACGGAGCGGGGAAGGGCCCTGGTCGAGCTCCTGCGGGGCGGAGAGATCGGGGTTGCCGCGGAGCTCGCCGCCTGGAAGGGCGAGCATACGGTCGCGCCGGCAACGGACGTGGTGATCAACGCCACCTCGATCGGGCTGTTTCCGAACGTGGAGGCGCGGGTCCCCGTGGATCTGGACAGTCTCTCCCCGGGCATGATCGTGGCGGACGTGATCCCGAACCCGCCGCGGACCCACCTGGTGCGGAGCGCCGAGGAACGCGGCTGCGTCGTTCTGGACGGGCTGGGGATGCTCGTCAACCAGGGGGTGATCGGCGTGCAGTACTGGACCGGCGTCAGCCCCGACGCGGAGGTGATGCGCCGGGCCCTGCTGGACGTGTTCGCCGGATGATTCTGCGCCCAGAGCGTGTCAGTCCCAGCCTCGGGCGGTGTTCCATAGCGTGGAACCAACCGGTGAGGGAGCGCTGAGGAAGGAAGCAATCCGTGGTGCCGCTCTTGCGAACCTGGCTGGCCGGATACTCTTGTCCCGGGGGTTTCGTTCGTGAGCTGGATCGCGCGCCGGCGCCCCAGACTGGACTGTATGGCTCGCTCCTGCGGGCGGGCATGGACTCTCTGCTGCTCTATCTGCCGCTGGCCCTGATGGGCCGCCGGCCTTCCCTGGGTTCGGCTCTGGCTTTCCTGCCGACCGAGCGGTACTACCTGGCGTCGGTCTTCTTCATGCCCCCCTATTTTCTGATGCAGTGGCTGTTCCTGTCAGCGGGGATGCATGTCGTGCTGCGGCTGTCGCGGCGGCCGAGCGATTTCGACCGGATCCTCAACCTCAACGGGGCCACCGATCTGGTGGTGGGGGCGGTTCTCGTGCCCTGGGACTGGCTGTGGATCCTGGCGGGCTGGCACGACGAGGTCCTCCTGGGGATAAGCCACCTGGTCCTGGTGACGTGGGGCATCGTGCTCGGGACTGTCTATCTGAATCGTAGCCTCGAGGTCCCGGTATGGTTGGCGGTCGTCCTGCAGGTCGCTTCGGTGGCGCTCGCTGCGGCCATCTCCTCGGTAGTCGTACGCGCCCCGGTGTAGAGGCGGACAACGACTCCGCACGTGGGGCACCGGACCCTTCGAGCTGCGGTGTCTTCCCGCCGAGCGCTCTACGACCGTCGTGACTAGAGGATGTGATCCAGGAACCTTCGGGTGCGCTCTTCCCTGGGCGACGAGAACAGCACGCTCGGGGGGGCGGTCTCGATGACCTCCCCGTTGTCCATGAACACCACCTTGTGCGCCGCCGCCTTGGCGAAGCCCATCTCGTGGGAGACCACGAGCATGGTCATGCCGTCCTGGGCCAGGGCGAGCATCACGTCCAGGACCTCCTTGATCATCTCCGGGTCCAGGGCGCTCGTGGGTTCGTCGAAGAGCATGACCTTGGGATCCATGGCCAGGGCCCGGGCGATGGCCACCCGCTGCTGCTGACCCCCGGAGAGCTGGTCCGGGTAGGCCTTGACCTTGTCGATCAGGCCGACGCGGTCCAGGAGGGCCCGGCCCTTGTCTTTGGCTTCCCTTTTGTCCATGCCCTTCACGATGAGGGGAGCGATGGTGATGTTGCCCAGGGCCGTGAGATGAGGAAAGAGGTTGAAGCTCTGGAAGACCATGCCGACCTCTTCCCGGATCTTGCGGATATCCCCTTGGGAGCTGGTCACGCTGTCCTCGTCGATCCAGATCTCCCCGGAGCTCAGGGTTTCCAGGCGATTCACGCA
>JAFGFV010000373.1 GCA_016930895.1 Spirochaetales bacterium
ACCCGGTCGTCGAAGGCGCTCAGGTATCCTTCGATCCTCAAGACAGGCTCCCGGCTGAGGGGCTCGAAATCACCGGAACCCCGGCGGCGAAGAACCACGAAGCCGACGGTGCGGTCCTCGACCCCGCCCTGGAACTCGGGGTATTCCCAGTCGATCGTGACCAGGCCGTCCTCGTAGGCCGCCGTGACCTGCCGGGGCGGATCGGGGAGCTCGGGATCCTCGATGCGGATCCTCCGCTCGTAGCGCTGCACCTCCCTGCCCGTGCCGTCCAGGAGCACCACCCGGTAGCGGTAGCGCTGGCCCCTGACGGTCTCGGCGTCGATCCAGGTGCGCCCCAGGGCCAGGCGCAGCCCGTGGCTCAGCAGGCTGTAGGCCAGGGCCAGGTTCCGATCCAGGCCGAGCTTGCGCCAGACCACCTGGGGATCCAGACTGTCCATCTTCCGGGCGATCCAGTCGTAGTCATCCCCCATCAGGGAAGCCGCCTCGACGGGATCCGTTGCCGCCTGGATCGGCTCGGGCGTCATCAGCCGGAAGTCCCGCTCGCCGGGACCCTGGCGGTAGACCTGGAAGCCCTGCACGCTGGCGGGGGTGTCCCCCAGCACGATGATGGCCTTGTCCACCGCCGGCAGCACGTACACCGGAGGGGCGGACTCGCCGAATGCGCCGCCAGCGGCCAGCAGCAGCGCACAGGAGAGCAGCAGGAACGGCAGGCGCGCCATACGCATCCTCATGGGGCCCTCCTCACCGGCGGCAGGGCCGGCTCCCTGCGGAGGTCGATCACCCCTTCCTGGTCCGGCTTGATCTCCCCTTCTCCCTCCGGCGGGACCATTTCGATCGTGACCAGATTCGTCGCCCGGGTGAGCCCGGCGCGGTTGCGCACCCAGAGGCGGACATCGTAGCTCTCGCCGTACTGGAGTCCAGGCGGCGGGAACGCTGAGATCTGGACCGTCCTCGAGACGGCCCCCTGGGCAGGCGCATCGGCATTCCGCCAGGTGGACACGGCCCAGGCCGCACTGGGTCCCGCCTGCACGGGGTAGACCTCGTAGCGGTACGACTCGATCCCCGATTCCCGGTCCGCCGCATCCAGGGTGAGCTCGAGCATCCCCAGGTTCGTCTGCTGCGGCTGCGCCTGTATGGAGGCGCCTTCCGGCGGGGTGGCATCAAAGAGGATCATCGGGGAACAGGCCACCGTGCTCAGCCCCGCTCCGTTGGTGACCCGGACTGCGGCGTACACCGGCCCCGAGAGGTTGAGATCGGTCCTGCGCACCTCGTAGTCGGTGCCCAGCTGTTCTCCGATCACCTGCACCCCGACCTGCACGTAGCCGAAGCCCCCGAAATCAGCGATCTGCGCGCCCTCAGATTCCCCGGACTCGGCGCCCTCCTCCTGGTCCCCCGCGCCGGGCAGGATCAGGTCCGATCCATCGCCGCCCACCCGCTTGCCGATGTAGTAGGGCTGCTCGGTCCGGTCCACCGCCACCCAGGCCAGGATGTCCGGCTCCGCGGCGGGATCCTCGATGATCTCGCTGCTGATGCCGTAGGCGTAGCTCAGGATGCCTGACTCGAGATCCAGCACCCGGTTCCAGCCCACGGCGAGGGACGAGCCGTCGCCGGAGCTCGCTTGCGGATCGGTCACCACCGTCGGAGCGGGAGGCGGGGAGCCGTCGCTGTAGTCGAGCTCCAGCTCCGCGACCACCACCGCTTCCAGCCCCAGGAGGTTCACCCCCTTGACCAGCAGGTAGACCGGACTGCCCTCGGCCACCGGCAGATCGGCGATCTTCCCGAAGTTCAAGACCGCTTCGGTCCAGGGGAACAGGTCGTCCGTGGTCGGGCTGCTGCCCAGGGCGAAGTAGTGGGCCGCCACCTCGGTCTCCGGATCCTCCCCGAAGGTGAACTCGAACTTCACCGAGTTGGGATAGCCGTCCACCGCCTCCTGTACAAGCTCGACGATCTCGATCCCCTCCGGAGGGGTCAGGTCCACCAGGATCGGGTCCGAGGTGCCGATGCTCTGCAGGCCGACCCCGTTGGTGGCCCGCACGCTGACCACGTACTCGTAGCCGTGCTGCAGCTCCAGGTTCTTGATGATCGCCTCGGTCCTGCCGCCGGCGTCGGTCCAGGGAACCACGTTCGCCAGCACGTCGGCCATCGCTCCGCCCACCACCTGGGCCCCCCCGACCACCCCGTTGGCCAGCTCCAGGGCGGAGCCGAATCCCGGCAGGTAGAAGCCGCCGCCGTCGTCGGTCTCCTGCTCCTCCTCTTCCTCCTCTGTCTCTTCCTGCCCCGCGCTTTCGGGGGCCGAGTGTACGCCCACGGCATACTCGTAACGCTGGATCCCGGATTCCGGATCCGCCGACTGCCACTGCGCGTACAGCTCGTTGTCAACAGCGGTCGCGGTGTCTGCCAGGCTGACCCAGGGCTCCACCGGAGGCGAATCGTCGCTGGTATCCACGCTGGAGGTGAAGGGGGCCGCATGGGTTTCGGGATCGAAGAACTCCAGGTCGAAGCCCCCCTGCCGGTTGATGGTCAATCCCCCCGCTCCCCGCACCCGCAGGTCGAAGAAGTAGTTGCGCTTGATGTCGTAGCCGCTCAGGAAGACGTCCCTGATGCTCATCTGCGTTCCCAGGGACAACCAGGGCTCGTAGGCGCCGCCGGCGCGCACCTTGCAGGCGTACTCCACCACCCCT
>JAFGFV010000004.1 GCA_016930895.1 Spirochaetales bacterium
CCGGCGACCTTGCCGCAGCCGGCGACCTTGCCGCAGCCGGCGACCTTGCCGCAGCCGGCGACCTTGCCGCCGGCTCCCGCCCCTGGAGCTATCGGCCCCTGCAGGGTAAGATGGCAGCGGCGGGGGACGAGGGGTGAAGCTGGTCATCTTCCATTATCACTTTCTGCCCGGAGGGGTCACGACCGTGGTCCGCCACGCGCTGAAGGGCCTCCGCCTCCACCTGAGCGAGGCCGCCGCCGTCCGCCTGGTCGGCGGCAGGGCAGATCCGGCCCTGGGCCAGGCGGCCGAGCGCGCCGGGGCGACCCTCGAGGCGGACCCGCAACTGGATTACCGCGAGCCTCCCGCCGGAGGGCGGCGCCGGGTGGCGGCGGAAGGAGCTGCCCTGGCCGGGCGGCTCCTCGAGCGCTACGGAGGGGCCGACACCGTGTGGTGGGTGCACAACCACCACCTGGGCAAGAACCCCGTGTTTACCCAGGCCCTGCTGGAGGCCCTGCGGCGCGAGAGCGCCCAGCGGGCCATCCTCCAGATCCACGACTTCCCCGAGTGCGGCCGTTACGCCAACCTCCGCGTCCTGCGGGAGAGCCTGAGCCTCCCCCCCTACCCGCTCACGCCCAACGTCCGGTACGCGGTCCTGACTGCGCGGGACCGAAGGGTCCTGGTCCAAGCCGGCGTCCCGGAGCCCTGGGTCTTCCTGCTCCCCAATCCCGTACCCGCGGGTCCCTCTCCCTCCAGCCCGGGAAGCGACGGAGAGCCTCTGCGGCTGCGCCGGCGCCTGGCCGACGCATTCGCCCGGGACTTTCCCGCCTTCGATCCCGCCAGGCCGCTGGCCCTGTACCCCGTCAGGACCATCCGGCGGAAGAACGTGCTGGAGGCTTGCCTGCTCGCCGGCCTCGCCGCCGGTGGGAGCGGCGGGCGACGCGGAGGGGCGGCGGAAGGGGGGTTTTCGCTCGCGGTGACGTTGCCGGGGATCTCGGTCGCAGAGAGCCCCTACTCCCGCCGGGTGGAGGCGCTGTTCCGCAGCGGCCTTTGTCCGGGCCTCTGGGGGATCGGAAGCCATCTCTCGAAGGCCGCCCTGAGCTTCGAGGCGCTCGCGGAGGCGGCGGACCTGGTGGTCTCCACGTCGGTCCAGGAGGGTTTCGGATACCTGTTCCTGAACAGCCTGCGCTGGCGCCGCCCCCTCCTGGCCCGCAACCTCGAGGTCCTGGAGGGAGCCCGGGAGCTGTTCGACCCCGCCGCAACCTACCTGTACGATCGCCTCCTGTGCCCGCTCGGGCCCGACGAGGGCCGCCGCCTGCTGGACGCGTACCGGGCCAGGATCGCGAACCTGGCGGACATCCTTTCCGAACCGGACCGCGCGCGCCTGGAGGCCGAAGCCCGGGAGCTGACCGCCGCCGGGCTCGTGGATTTCTCGTATCTGAGCCTGGACCTCCAGGAGGAGGTGCTGGCCCGTCTGGTCGACCCGGGCTACGCGGCGGACCTGCGGCAGGCCAACCCGGAGCTGGTCTCGGCGCTGCGGCTGCTTCCGTCGGCGGAAGTGCCGGACCGCAGCCTCGAGCTCCAGGCCGCCTATGGACTGCGCCGCTACGCCCAGGAGCTCCGCCGCCTGATCGGGTCCTTTGACGAGCCCATGCCCGCCGGGCCGGTCGCCGATCCCGGTGCCGTCCAGGGGCGGATCGTCGCCCGCTTCGCCCGCCTGGAGAATTTGCGGCTGCTCTACGGATGAATGCCGCCGCGCGCCCCCTGCGCGGGAAGCCCTCCTGCGCGGGAAGCCCTCCGAGCGGGTGGAGCTTGCCGGCTGGACCTTGCAGCGCCCGGCGAATAGGAAATACACTGTGAGCGGGAGGTGCGCAGCGTGGCGGACGTGACCAGCGAGCGGGAACGGGATACCCGGCAGCAGCCGGGGGCCCCTTTGGAGAGCCTCGATGCCATCACCGGCCTGCTTCCGTTCTATCGGGACGCGATCCAGTCGGTACGAGAGATCCTGCTGGCCAATCTGGTCATGATCGGGGAAATCCCGGCCCCGACCTTCGGGGAAGGACCACGGGTGGAGTTCATCCAGAACCGCTTCACGGAATGCGGCCTGCACAGCGTTTCGACCGACGAAATGGGCAACGCCCTGGGCATCGTGCCGGGCAGCAGCGCAGAGCAGAGCATCCTGGTGGTGGCCCACGTCGACACGGTCTTCCCGGCGAACATCGACCACAACATCACGCTCAGCCCGGACGCGGCCACCGGGCCGGGGGTCGGTGACAACGCCCTGGGGGCTGCGGTGATTGTGACCCTTCCGACCCTTCTGAACCTCCTTGAGATCGAGCTTCGCAGCAACCTCGTGCTGATGGGGGCCTCCCGCAGCCTGGGCCGGGGCGACCTGGATGGCCTGCGCTTCTTTCTGTCCAACGCGGACATCCGTCTCGCCGCCGGGATCGGCGTCGAGGGCTTCCCCCTCGGGCGGCTGAGCCACGAGTCCATCGGGATGTTTCGCGGAGAGCTCGCGGTCCGCGTGCCCGAGGCGCACGACTGGACCCGCTTCGGCGCCGTGGGAGCCATCGGAACGCTGAATGACGTGATCCAGCGGATCCTCGAGATCCGTCTTCCCCGACGTCCCCGCAGCACCATCGTCCTGGGGTCGATCGAGGGGGGCAAGAGCTACAGCACGATTTCCACGGAAGCCCTGCTGCGTTTCGAGGTAAGGACCGACAGCGAAGAGATCGGGCAGGAGATCGTGCAGCAGCTCGAGGACATCGCCTCCGACGTCTCCTCCCAGACCGGGGCGGAGGTCGTTCTGGACATCTTTGCCCGCCGCAGGCCTGGCGGGATCTCCTTTCGGCACCCCCTGGTGCGCGCCACCCGCAGGATCATGCGGGCTCTGGAGATCGAGCCGCACCGCTCGCCGGTGACTTCGGAGGTCGCCGCCTTCAGCGAACACGGCGTTCCAGCCGTCACGATCGGCGTCACACACGGCGAGCACCAGAACCAGCCCGACGAGGTGGTGCAGATCGAGCCCGTATCCACGGGGCTGGCCCAACTGGTGGGCATCCTGCTGGCCATCGACGGGGGTTTCTGCCGTGAAGATTAGCCAGTGGCTCAAGACCAATACCTTCCACCACTCGGCCTTCTGGGACCTGAACGCCCTGGTCGCGGAGAAGCAGCGCCAGAACCTGACGATCTCCCTCTGCATCCCCACCCTGAACGAGGAGAAAACCATCGGCAAGGAGGTGGTGATCTTCAAATCCGAGCTCATGCACCGGTATCCGCTGGTAGACGAGATCGCGGTGATCGATTCCGGCTCCACGGACCGGACCGCGGAGGTCGCGCGGGTGTTCGGGGCGGACGTCTACCTGTCCGGGGATATCCTGCCCGCCTACGGAGAGAAGCGCGGCAAGGGAGAGAACCTCTGGAAGGCGATCTACCAGCTCAAGGGGGACATCATCGCGTACATCGACGCGGACATCAAGAACATCCATCCCCGCTTCATCTACGGCCTGGTGGCGCCCCTGATCTACCGTCCGGAGATCCACTACTCCAAGGCCTTCTACGACCGACCGCTCGCTTCCTCCCAGGGGATCAGGCCTTCCGGCGGCGGCAGGGTCACCGAGATCCTGATCCGTCCCCTGTTCTCCCTGTTCTTCCCGGAGCTCACCGCGCTCATCCAGCCCCTGTCGGGGGAGTACGCGGTGCGTCGGGACGTGCTCGAGAAGATCCCCTTCCCGATCGGCTACGGGGTGGAAACCTCGCACCTGATCGACGTATACCATACCTGGGGACTGGACGCGATCTCCCAGACCGACCTGGACCAGCGGGTCCATCGGAATCAGGCCACCCGGGACCTGGGCCGGATGGCCTTCGGGATCCTACAGACCTTCCTGAAGCGGGCCGAGTCTTTGGGGATCGTGGGGAACCTGCCCGAGTTGTCGACCGTGCTTCGTCAGTTCCAGGTTTCCAGCGGCCTGTTCGAGGAAGTCGACGTGGAAATCGTCGAGGAGGAGCGCCCTCCGATGATCGAAATCCCGGAGTACCGGGCCAAATTCGAGGTGAGCCGATGAGCTTTTCCGAAATTCTCCCCAGGGTGAACCTGTTCCTCGCCGAAAACCTGTTCTACCTCCTGCTGGCGGTCCTGCTGGTCAACATGCTCCAGCGGCGGCAGCGCAAGACCACCGAGAAGAAGCGCATGGCCACCTTCTACCTCGCCGTAATCGTCCTGGCATGGATGATCGGCTCGATCCTGATCGTCCACTTCCGCCTCCCGGACCTCCTCCAGCTGCCCTTGGTGGGGGTCCTGGTCCTCGTGGCCTGGCGGTTCCGGGCGTACACCTTTCCCTTCCGTCGCCGCTGCCTCAAGTGCGGAAGTCCTCTCTCCGGGACGCGCATGCTCTTCCACGACTCGAACCTCTGTGAGACCTGCGAGCCCGCTGAACCCGGCGAACCCGGCACGCAAGGCCCCTCCAGCCAGGCGTAGCGCCCCCGAAAGCGAGCCGTCGTCGTGCCTGCCTCCAGATCATGTGGGCGCCAGCCGTCTGCTCCTGCCGGCGATCTGGCCCGCGGTGCCGGGGCGGGCTTGTCGGTGGCCCTGGGATATCTTCCCGTCGCGCTGACCTTTGGGGTGCTGGCGCGACAGACCGGGTTGACCCCGGCGGAGGCGGCCGGAATGTCCGCCTGGGTGTACGCCGGCGCAAGCCAGTTCCTGGCGTTGCGCATGATCGCGGCCGCCGCCTCACCCCTGCAGATCATCCTGGCCACCTTCATCCTCAACTTCAGGCACCTGATGATGGGGGCCTCCCTGGCGCGGAGGCTCGCGGCCCGACGGGGAACCGCTGCGGCGCTCAGCTACTGGGTCACCGACGAGACCTTCGTGGTGGCCAGCATCCGGCTGGCCCCCGGGGCGGAAACCAAGCTCACCGCGCGGACCTTCCTGGCTCTCGGGCTCATAGCCTACGTTTCCTGGGTGGGCGGAACCCTGGCCGGGGCCCTGCTGGCCCGCTGGATCCCGACGGCCGTGATGGGCAGCCTCAGCATCGGCCTGTACGCCCTGTTCATCGCGCTGCTGGTGCCGTCGATGCGCAAATCCTGGCGCTTCGGACTGGTAGCCGCTGCCAGTGGAGCCATCGGGTTCGCGGTCTCCCGCCTGGCCCCGGGCATCTCGGAAGGCTGGGTCCTGATCGGGGCCACCCTGATCGCCGCCGCGCTGGGCACCCTGCTGCCCGGGGAACCGAAGGCAAAGGACAAGCCGAAGGCAGGGGCGGCCCCGCGGGTGGAATCGGGCAGGCAGGCTGGTTCAGAGCCGTGAGCATCTGGTGGCTCCTGGGCGGCATGTTCGCGGTCACGTACGTCCCTCGGGTGCTCCCTTTCCTGATCGGCCGCGAGCTGGAGCTTCCGCGGTGGGTCAGACGCTGGCTGGACTACTTCCCCTACGCCGCTTTGGGGGCCCTGATCTTCCCGGGCATCCTCACCGCCGTGCCGGATTCCCCCTGGCTCTCCCTAGCGGCCGGTGGGGTCGCCGCCGGGGTCGCCCTCCTGGTCCGCAACCCCACGGTAGTCGTGCTGGCAGCCATCGCTTTCCTGCTCGGCGCACAGTACCTGCCCGGGTTCCCGTAGGCCGCGCCAGGCCGGTAGCTATTGCCCCTGCCGAGGCATTGCTATATACTCCCCTGGCCGCAGAGGTCGACACCAGCGTTCGTCAGAGATTCAGAATTACCATCGGGAGCTCGACATGACCAATCACAATTCCGTCACACCGGACATCGACAGCGCGTTGCTGGACGTGCTGACCACGCACGCGGAGGAGCAGAACCGCATCCCGCTGGATCTGTACCAGAAGTACTCGGTCAAGCGGGGCTTGCGCAACGACGACGGCTCGGGCGTGCTGGTCGGCCTCACCGAGATCGGCGACGTGCACGGCTACATCTTCGACGAGGGCGAGAGGGTGCCCGACGAGGGAAGACTGATCTACCGGGGCATCAACATCAACGACATCGTGGAAGGCTTCCAGAGGGAAGGCCGTTTCGGCTTCGAGGAGACGGCGTACCTGCTGCTGTTTGGCGACCTGCCGACCCGGGAGCAGCTCGACCGGTTCACGGAGGTGCTCGGGGAAAACCGCGCGCTGCCCGACGGCTTCACGGAGAACATGATCCTGAAGGCGCCCAGCGGGGATGTGATGAACAAGCTGGCCCGAAGCGTCCTGGTGTGTTACTCCTACGACAAGAACCCCGACGACGTGAGCCTCAAGAACGTCCTGCGCCAGTCGATCGGGCTGATCGCCCGCTTGCCGACCATGGCCGCCTATGGCTATCAGGCCAAGTGCCACTACTTCGACGGCAAGAGCCTTTTCATCCACAGGCCCCAGAAGGAGCTGAGCACGGCGGAGAACCTGCTGCACCTGATCCGCCCGGACAGCAAGTTCACCAGCCTGGAGGCGGAGACCCTGGATCTCTCCCTGGTTCTGCACGCCGAGCACGGCGGGGGCAACAACTCCACCTTCACGGTGCACGTGGTGAGCTCCTCCGCCACCGACACGTACTCGGCCATCGCAGCCGGTGTGGGTTCCCTCAAGGGGCCCCTGCACGGCGGGGCCAACCTCAAGGTCCAGGAGATGATGGGCGACGTCAAGGAGAACGTGAAGGACTGGCGGGACGACGAGGAGGTCGCCGCCTACCTGGCCAGGATCCTGCGCAAGGAGGCCTTCGACCGCCACGGCCTGATCTACGGGGTGGGGCACGCGGTCTACACCCTCTCCGATCCGCGCGCCGTGCTGCTCAAGGAGAAAGCCCGCGAGCTGGCCGAAGCCAAGGCGCGAGCGGACGAGTTCGGGCTCTACGCCAAGGTCGCCGACCTGGCGCCCACGGTCTTCCACGAGGTCAAGGGCTCCGACAAGGTGGTGGCCCCCAACGTGGACTTCTACTCCGGGTTCGTGTACGAGATGCTGGACATTCCCAGGGAGCTGTACACCCCGATCTTCTGCATCGCCCGGGTGGCGGGATGGGCCGCCCACCGCATCGAGGAGCTGGTCTCCGGCGGGAGGATCATCCGCCCGGCCTACCGGAACGTGCTCCGCAACCGCGAGTACGTCCCCATGGATCGCAGGTAGCCGCCGCCACGATGCCCGGGGAGGCCCGCACCCGGCGACACGTCCATCGTGCGCGGGCTTGCAGGACTGCCGTTTCACGGCGAAAATGTCTCCCATGCGCTACGCTGTGATCATGGCCGGGGGGTCCGGCACGCGCTTGTGGCCCATGAGCCGCCGGGAGCGGCCCAAGCAGCTGCTGCCCCTGATGGGGGGGAGGAGCCTCCTGCAGCTCGCATTGGACCGGCTCGAAGGCCTGATCGCTCCAGAGAACACGCTCGTGTGTGCGGCCGAGGCGGACCGAGGTCGGATCAGGCAGCTCCTTGGAATCAGCGACCAGCAGTTCCTGGGAGAGCCAGTGGGCCGGGACACCCTGCCGGCCCTGGCCTACAGCGCCGCCGTGGTCGCCGGACGGGACCCCGACGCCGTGGTCGGAGTGTTCACCGCCGATCATCTGATCGAACCGGTGCAGACCTTCCGGAGCGTGGTCGAGGCCGGTTTCCAGGCAATCGAACGCCGCCCCGAGGCTCTGTTGACCTTCGGAATCGCCCCTACGCATCCGGCCACGGGCTACGGCTACCTGGAGCTCGGGGACGCCGCGGAGGGAGCCACCCGGGAGGTGCGCCGCTTCAAGGAGAAGCCGGACCTGGCCACGGCCCGACGCTACTTCCAGCGGGGGCCCGGGCGGTACCTGTGGAACAGCGGCATGTTCGTGTGGAAGACCGCGACCTTCCTGGCCTGCGTCGAGCGTTTCGCGCCCAGCACCCACGCGGGGATTCAGCGCATTGCGGCAGCCCGGGATGCGAGGTCTCGAGCCAGGACGGTTCGGCAAACCTATCCCACCCTCGACAGGATCAGCGTGGACTACGGCATCATGGAACCCGCGTCTGCGGATCCCGAAGTTCCCATCCTGGCGCTCCCCATGGCCCTGCAGTGGCGGGATATCGGCTCCTGGACCTCCTACGGCGATGCCTGCGCATCGGACGCCGACGGAAACGCAGCCCCCTCCGGGAAGAGCACCCTGGTGGGGTGCCGCGGCACCTTCGCAGCCTCCACCGACCCGAGCCACCTGATCGCCGCGGTCGGCTGCGAGGATCTGATCATCGTGCATACGGACAACGCCACCCTGGTCTGCCCGAAGGACCGGGCGGAGGAGATCAAGGCGCTCCAGGCTCAAGTCCTGGAGGAGCATGGAGAGGAATACGTCTGAAACGCCGGAAAGACCCCGCCCGCCCCCTGGGCCCGCTCAGCGGCTACGCACCGAGCCCTTGAGCTCCCGACAGGTCCCCCGACGGACGAGCTGCTGTTTGACCTTGAGCACGTGGATGTCCTCCGGGCGGTGGTTCATCCGGTTCTGCAGCATCTCGGCCACGATCTTGCCCATGTAGGTCGTGTTGATCCTCATGGTTGTGATCGGCGGGTAGTAGTGCTGCTGGTAGTCCAGGACATCACCCGGAGCGATCAGGGAGACATCGTTCGGGATCTTGAAGCCGATCCCCTCGAGCACGAAGTACACTCGCAGCGCAATCTCATCATCAAGGCAGAACACCGCCGTGGGTCGATTGGCGCTCCGGAAGGCCGCCGAGATCTTGCGCTCGAGCTCCGCCCTGTCGGACAGCTCGAAGCGAATGATGGTCTCTTCGGGCATGTCCAGGCCGTATTCCTCCATGGCCTTTCTGTAGCCGATGAAGCGGTCATTCAGCAGCATCGGTAGATCCGGTCGTTCCGCCTCGACATAGGCAATGCGCCGATGACCGAGCTTGATCAGGTGGAGGGTGCCTTCGTACGCTCCCTGGTAATCGTCGACGCACACCGAGTAGAAGCTGTCCTGGAAGTTTCCGTTCATGACCACGACCACCGGTATGTCAGCCTGCTCGAGAGCGCTGAACAGCTCCGCGTTCCCGTAATGCAGCGCCACGACCGCGCGAACCTCCGCCCTCCGGACGTTCTCCAGGATCTCCGCCGCAGTGTCGGTCTTCCGGATCGGCAGGAGCACGGTGCTGATGCCCATGGCCCTCATGTTGTTCTCGATCTCTTCGACGAGGGGCCGGATAAAGACCCAGATGAACCCCCACTCGTAGTCGATGCTGTGCAGGATTCCCAGATTGCCCAAAGGAGTTCCGCTTGCCGGCCGATCTCTGCGGACGTATCCCAGCTGCTCCACCGCCTTCAGGACCTTCTGACGCGCCTCCGCGGAGATCCGGCCCTTCCCTGAGAGCACGAGAGAGGCAGTAGCCAGCGACACGCCGGCGCTGGTGGCAACGTCCTTGAGCTTCGGTTTCATTCAGCTAAACTCGACTAAACTATCAGTCGATTTTAGCATGCTCGGCCGGTATGTCAAGCAAAAAGATCCCGTCATACCGCGAAATTGGGATATTTCAACGCTGCGGTTTAGCTCGTTTTAGCAATATCTTCTTGACTTCTCGTGGTTCTATGATAAAATGGGGCCGATTCATAGTCGAGTTTAGCACAGTTTACTTGGGCGGCGAGACGCGGCAAGGTGCGCGGGGGTGAGGCCATGAAACGTCACGGGCAGCTGATCGGGATCAAGAGCGGGAAGCTCGAGGAGTACGCCAAGTACCATGCCGCCGTCTGGCCGGAGATCGCCGCCAAGATCACCGAGTGCAACATCCGCAACTACTCGATCTATCACAAGGACGGGATGCTCTTCGCCTACTTCGAGTACGTGGGCGATGATTACGAGGCGGACATGGCCCGGATGGCCGCCGATCCGAAAACCCGGGAGTGGTGGGACATCATGATGCCGATGCAGGAACCCTGGCCGACCCGAGCCGAGGGCGAGTGGTGGGCCGAGATGCAGGAAGTCTTCCACCTCGATTGAAAGGCACTCGATCGAAAGGACCGACGCGTGTTTGACGAAAGCAGGCACCAGAGCCCGAACGCCCCACCCCGAAGCGAGGGGTGCCTCCAGAAGCTGGAGCGGATGAACAAGACCCTGCACCACCAGGAGGCGGACCGGGTACCCGTGAGTGACTTCTTCTGGGGCAGCTTCCTGAGCCGCTGGAAGGAGGAGCTGGGGCTGCCGGCGGATGCCGACCCGTACGTCTACTACGATCTGGACTGGATCGCAACGGTCCCCAACATGGATCCCCACATCAAGGATTTCGAAATCCTGAAGGAAGACGAGACCGAAGTGACTGTCCGAACCGGCTACGAGGCGGTCATCCGAAAAAAGTTCGAAGACCCGATGCCGGCCTTCCTCCGTTTCGAGACGGACACCCCCGAAAAGATGAAGGCCTTCGAGTTCGACGATCCCTGGGACGATCGCCGCTATTTCAAGGGCGGGGACAACCAGATCGCCGGGGTGGGCGACGGGTTCGTGCGCGACCTGCCGCCGTGGATCGATACGGTCAAGGCCCTGTATCCGAACTTCCCGGTGTACGGCAGCATCTGCGAGGGCCACGAGCAGCTGTGGCGGATCATCGGCAGCGAAAACGTCATGCTGTGGATCGGCCTGTACCCGGAGGAACTGGGGCATTTCGTCGAGCGCGTGGGAGAGTTCGTGATCGAAATCACCAAGGCCCAGATCAAGGCCGCCGATGGAATGCTGGACGGCATGGTCCTCTGGGGGGATGTGGCCTACGTCAACGGGATGCTTTTCTCCCCGGACTACTGGCGCAGGTGGTTCAAGCCGATCGTCCGGGAGCAGACCGCCGTGTGCCATGACGCGGGCCTTCCCGTGATCTACCACGGCTGCGGCAACGCAAGCGCGATCTTCGAGGACTACATCGAGATCGGGGTGGATTCCTACAACCCCCTGGAGGCCAAGTCCGGGCTCCACGTGGTGGACCTGCGAAAGCGTTTCGGCCACAGGCTGGGGTTCTGCGGGAACTTCGACGCCCTGGCCTGGGCCAACGACGATTTCGGCAAGCTCAAAGAGCAGACGCTGACCAAGCTCAACGCCGGCAAGGGCGGA
>JAFGFV010000374.1 GCA_016930895.1 Spirochaetales bacterium
ACCCGGTCGTATCCCGACCGGGTGCGCCGATTTGAGTCCTTCCAGCCCGAAAGTCATGGCGAGCAGATCGACGGGGTGGTTCAGACTCTCCAAATAGCGATCCCTCGCGCGGACTCCGCGCACCTGGTCGCTTGCACGGATATCCTCGATATTGAACGACAGCGACAGCAGGTCGAGCACCGGAACGACCTCCCTGTAGGCGTGGGCGAGACGGCTTTCGTCCTGCAGGCGCACCTTTTCGTTGAGCTCCACGAGCCAGCGCTCCATGGTCGCCTCTGCCGCCTCCTGGAGCGCGAGATCGAGAGTCGTGTGCACCTCCAGCCCGGCCCGGTACAGGCCGAGCGAACCGACCAGCCGGGTCTCCAGCTGCTGCCGGATGTACTCGCTGAAATAGGGAGCACGAGCCCGCCTGTCGAACCAGGCCGAGGCGATGTGGCTGCGCGAGTGATCGCGGTCTTGGCAGTATTCCTCAAGGGAACGGTCCGCTTCTTCGCTGGTGGCGTGACCCAGGGACACCATCTGATCCAGGATGGTGCGCTGCATGTTCCTGGCTGCGTTGGGGTTGTTGAAGGGAGAGTACCGCCCGGGACTGGCCAGTTGGATCACGAGCATGACCGCTTCGGCGAGGCTCGCCTCCCGCACCGGCCGCCGGAAATAGAACTGGGCCGCCTCCTCGACCCCGTAGGTGTTGTGGCCGAAATACATCTCGTTGAGGTACAGCTCGAGGATCTCCTGCTTGCTGAGGGCCTGCTCGAGCCGTATTGCCCACCACAACTCCTTGAGCTTCCGCTGCAGTGTGATCTCCGTGCGATCGGCGAAGATGTGCCCCGCCAGGATCCGTTCGGGCCCCATGCTCCGGTTCTCAGCGAGGAGCCTCCCCCACAGCCACCCGCCGCCGACCGCGCCCAGCCCACAGACGACCAGGAGGGCCCCTGCTGCTCCGCGCTTGCCCTGTCGCGCTCGGCGGGCTGGTATCCGTCGCCGGACCCCCTAGTTTTCGCTGGGCCGATCGATCAGGACCAGGATGTCGATCACGATCTCGACGGTCCCCTGGGCCACCTGCCTGGCGATCGCGGCTGCCCGCTTGATGACGGCGGGGTTCTCGACCTGGCCGAACAGGTGGAGCTCGGGCCTGCGAAAGGCTCCGTTCTGGACGACCTCAACCGACACCTTGGCGGTGGAGTTCAGTTCTCTATCGATCGCCTCCTGAGCCTTGGTTTCGAAGTAGGCCTTGGAGCGGAATACCCGCCGAGTCCTGAACCACAGCGGGGAGAACGGTACCAGCGACGCCATGGCTGTTCACCTCCTTGACGACTCTTTGCTCAGACTGTTGGATGCAAAGGGCGTGCCACGGCCGGGCGTCGGGCGGAACCTGGATCGGTCACTGCCTGCCCACCTCTTCGATGCGCAGTTCCAGGTCTCGTGCGCCATCGCGGCATCGGATCTCGTCGCGGGCCTGGCGGCGGGAAAGGGATTCACCAAGGTCAACGAGCGTTGACCATCGTTAACGAGGTCGCGACGGTGGGTGAGACCACGACCCCGGTCCGGTAGCTTTCTTACCCGCTAACTGTCCATGGATTTGCGGGCGATCGCTCTGAGAATATCCTCGAAGCTCCGGGCGGCCCGGAGCACGGACACCATATCCGGAAGCCGCAGGATGCGGGCAATATCCGCCAGTGCCTGCAGGTGCATGGCCGGGTCCTGGCCCACCGGGGCGAGCAGGATGACCACGCTGTGCGGGGGCCCGGAGGCCAGGGGGATGTCCAGCGGTGACTGCGAAACGCCGAGAAAGACGACCGAATCCTGGACGTTGGGCACATGGGTGTGCAGCAGCGCCACGTCGGCTACGAGCTCTACCGGCTCCTCCCGGCTGATGGCGGCCAGCAGCAAGGTCACCGCCCCCGCCTCCTCTGCCCGGAAGTGCGTGGACAGAAGCGCCCGCAGCACCTCCGCGGTCCCTCGCGGCCCAATCTGCAGGAGTGTGTGCTCCTTTCGAAACACCGAATGGATGTACGAGCCGTCCACTCTCCTCTCCGAGGCCTGGCGAGGGTCCCACCGCTCCACGGGGGAGATTACCACGGTCAGGTTGTTGTTCGGGAACTCCCGGGCCAGTCGACCCGGCAGCCGGTCCAGCAAGGGCTGCCAAGCCATTTCCCCCTTGCGGGCCGCCATGAGCAGGACCCAGTCCGCCGCCCCTATCACTTCCCGGGCTGCGCTCATGACCGTCTTCAGAGACGCCACGGTCCGGAACTCCAGCTTGACCTTCGGTCGCGTCTTCTCGATGAAGTCGCGGCTCGCCAGGAGCGTTTCGGCAGTGCACAGAATCATCAGGGAGGTGCCTGCCTGGCCGCCCAGGGCCTTGACGGTGGGTATCACTTCCTCGAAGCCAATTTCCCGTTCGGCGAACGGCGGCAGCACGGCCACGATGCGCTTGGCCGTGTTGACGGGCTGGCAGACGCGGTTGACCAGCACCATCTGCGTGCTCCGCTCGATCACTGCGTCGATGTGACGCCCGAAGGTCCGGGTCTTGGCGCTCACCACCCCGTTCCACCCCAGGACCAGCAGCGAAATCCGGTTTTCCCGGGCGGCGCGGAGAATTCCCGAGGTCACGTTCACGTCGACGTTCGTGACAGGGGTTACGGGAGCCCCGGCCGCCATGGCGCGCACAACACTGTGAGCCAGGATCTTTTCGGACCGGGCCACCTGCTGCTCGGCATCGGGACCGTCCTGGGCGACCCTCAGAGGGTACAAAGGCTCGTGAGAATGCTTCTGACGCAGCAGAAGGGCCAGATCCAGCAGCTCCTTGGCCCCTTCCCGCTCGCTGAGGGGAATCAGGATCCTGTGCGGCGCCATAGAGGCGTCGAAGGCGGCCTGCTCCTCTTCCAAGGCGACCCTGCGGCCAGCCCGCTCGGTGATCAGGGGCCCGACGAAGCAGGTGACCGCGATCATCAGGATCGTGCCGGTGATGACCGCTTCGTTGAACAGCCCGAGGTTGTAGCCGATCAGCGCCGCAGCCAGAGTCGCGGCCGCCTGATTCACGCTCAGGCCGTACAGGAGCTTCCACTCGCTGCGCCGGTACCGCAGTACCTTGCCCGAGATCCACGCCGCGGCCAGCTTGGCCGCCAGGGCGACCCCGATCATGCCCGCTGCGATCAGCCAGGCCTCGACCCCGCTGACCAGGAGGCGGAGGTCGACCAGCATGCCGACCGACAGGAGGAAGAACGGAATGAAGATGGCCTCTCCGGTGAAGCGTACCCGGGCCATCAGCAGACTCTTCTCCGGAATCAGGCTGTTGAGCGTGATGCCCGCCAGAAACGCCCCGATGATCGGCTCGAGTCCTGCCAGGTGGGCCAGGTACGCGGCCAGGAAGGCCAGGGCCAGGACGAACACGAACTCGACGTTCTCGTCCGTCGAGAGGCGGCGGAAGAACCAGCGGCCGAGCATGGGCACGAGCACCAGAACGGCGGCCACATAGGCGAGCATGAAGGCGAACAGGCGGATCCAGAACGCCGCGCTGATCTGCCCGCGGCTCATGCTGGCGATCACGGCCAGGATCAGGAGAGCCAGGGTGTCGGTGATGATCGTCCCCCCGATGGCAGTGGTCACCGGCCGGGACTTGGCCAGGCCGAGCTTGGCGACCATCGGAAAGGTCACCAGGGTGTGGGAGGAAAACATACTGGCCAGGAGCACTGCCACCGGGATGGTCATCGCAAAGACCATCATGCCCAGGGCGGTACCCATGGCCAGAGGAACGACGAAGGTCAGAAGCCCGAACACGAGGGTATGCAGCTTGTTGCGCCTGACCTCGTTCAGGTCGATCTCCAGGCCGGCGAGAAACATGATGTACAGCAGCCCTACCGTGCCCAGGAGGTCAATGGTCTGGTCCCGGGCCAGGATTCCGACTCCATGGGGCCCTACGAGGATCCCGGCTAGGAGCAGGCCAACGATTCCCGGCAGCCGCAGCCGCCGCGCCAGCAGGGGTGCCAGCAGGATCAGTACCATGACCGTGGCGAAGATCAACACCGGGTCTCTGAACGGCAGTGCCATGCCCACCTCCTCTCGCGCGGCTACGCCCGATGCTACCTCGTAGAACGAAGGGTACGCAAGGCACCTCAGGGGTGCAGGCGGCGGCGCGCATGGCACGGGTGTTGCGTCCCGGATAGCCGGAAGGACTCTACCAGCGAACACACGAGAATCGCGCAGCCGATGAAACGACCCTTCCCGCTCACCTTCGACCCCGTATTGACGGCCCCCTCAACGATCTGTCGCCGTACCTGTACGTGCCAGGATTGCGGCTCCTGGTGATCGCCCTTCCGGTGGGAAGGCGGGTCCGGGGGGCCGCGTTCTCGGCTGAGCATCGGGACGTTGGGAATGCGGTCCTCCGAGCTCTGCAGAATCGGTACGGCCCTGTTCCTCGCTGTGGATCAGCTTGATCGCCGTCGGGCTGCTGCTCAGTGTCCAACGCCAGGGATACCGCCTACGCTGAGAACCCAGGACTGGGGGCGGTCGCGGCAATTGACGTTCCTCAACGGCGGGTTGCTGTTGGTCAATCGGCCGGGCGTTCACCGGCGTCCGCCGCGTTGAGATTCAAGGGGTTCCAGGCAATGGCACGATACTTGCTTCGTATCAGGGCGTAGCCCCAAGCGGGCAGCTCCAGAGGGCTGGCCGCCTCCACTCCGAGGGGGCAGAAAAGGGGGGAAAGCCTTGCGCCTTCGTACCAAAGTGCTGGCTGCGGTCTCGCCACTGATCATCGCGCTGGCGGTGCTGACCGTCACCGGCATGGTCACGACCAGAAGTATCGTGTTGCAGCTGACCGAGATCACCGACCGGGCAATCCCCCTCAACTCGGTGGTCGCTCGGATCACGGAGAACCAGCTCGAGCAGGCGATCTGGTTCGAGCGCTTTCTCTCCTTCGTCGCGTCCAGAGACGGTGAGAGTCAGGCCGAGGCGGCGGGGCAGTTCGAACGCCTCAACGGCACCGTGCGGGACGAGATCGCCATGGGCATCAAGGCAGCGGAAGAGGCGGCGCTTGCGGCCAAACGGCCCGCCTCCAGGGGCGAGTTCCGCAAGATCCGGCAATCCCTCGAGGAGATCGCCACCCAGCGGGGCCTCTACGAGGAGACCGCGCTGCGGGTCATGGCACTGCTGAGCGACAACTCCGGCCCCCCGTCCGCCGATCCCGTGGAGCGCCCGCTTGCCGCGGTCCGGGAGCTGGAAGATCAGGTGCACAACGAGCTGGAGTCGGTGCGAGCACGCTTTGCCCGCTACACGGAGGAAGCTACGGCCGAAGTCCTGCGGATCGAACGGCTGGTCATGATCTTCATGATCGTCGGGGCGGCCCTGCTGCTGCTGATCGGCCTGATCGCCTTTCCGCTTCTCCTGCTGCACTGGGAATAGGTATGGTCCAAACAGGAGGCCGACCGTGAACATAAGCCCGTACCTGCTCGCCGCCCAGATCGTGGGGGCGGCGGGCATCATCTTCGCAGTGGCTCTGTACTTTGCAGTCAAGAGCAGGCCTCCGGGCAGCGAAGCCATGCAGGGCATTGCCCGGCAGATCGCGTCCGGGGCCATGGTATTCCTGCGCCGGGAATACTCGATGCTGGCGGTCTTCGTTGCGGTTGTGTTTGCGGCGCTGTTCCTCCTCCGGGGCGCCGCCACCGCTCTGGCTTTCCTGTCCGGAGCGGCGTGCTCGATCCTGGCCGGCTACTTCGGGATGAAGGCGGCCACTCAGGCCAACGTACGCACCACCGCCGCGGCACTGGATCGCGGCCAGGGGCCGGCCCTGGTCACGGCCTTCAGCGGCGGTGCCGTGATGGGGCTCTCGGTGGCCTCCCTGGGTCTGTTGGGAGTGAGCCTGTTCACCTACCTGGTGCTGAAAACGGAGCTGTTCGACTGGTACGACCTGGCCGGTTTCGGCATGGGGGCCTCCTCCATCGCCCTCTTCGCCCGGGTCGGCGGGGGCATCTACACCAAGTCCGCGGACGTTGGCGCCGACCTAGTGGGCAAGATCGAGACGGGCATCCCGGAGGATGACCCCCGCAACCCCGCCGTCATCGCCGACAACGTGGGGGACATCGTCGGGGACACGGCCGGAATGGGCGCCGACTTGTTCGAGTCTTACGTGGGCTCGATGGTGGCGGCCATCGACATAGTGGCGGCGGCCGCCATCATCGGGGCCATCTCCGGCAACGCCATGGCCGCCGTCTTCCTTCCGGTGGCAGTGTCCGCGGCGGGCCTAGCCGCCTCGGTTCTGGGAGTCCTGTCGGTACGCGGGTTGGCGCGCCTCAAGAATCCCGCCGCCGTGCTCCGGGTTGTTACCTACCTGTCCTCGGCCGTGCTGCTCGCGGGCGTCTGGTTCATCGTCCGAGCCCTGGGCCTCGAGCATGCCCTCTTCTGGGCCATCCTCACCGGCAACCTGACCGGCCTGGTGATCGGCGTGCTGACCGAGTACTACACGGTCGGGAGCCCGATGCGCAGGATCGCCAGGGCATCGACCACGGGTCCGGCCACCAACATCATTCGGGGGCTGGCCACGGGCATGGAATCGGTAGCCATTCCGGTCCTGGCGATCGCCGCGGCCATCCTGATCAGCCACGGCTTCGCCGGCCTGTTCGGAATCGGCCTCGCGGCCGTCGGGATGCTCTCCACCATCGGGGTCACCATGTCCGTGGACGCCTACGGCCCGATCGCCGACAATGCCGGCGGCATCGCCGAGATGTCCGGACTGGGTCCCGAAGTCAGGGCCGTGACCGACCGCCTCGACTCCCTGGGAAACACTACGGCGGCCATCGGCAAGGGATTCGCCGTCGGCTCGGCGGCCCTGACCGCGGTAGCCCTGTTTTCGGCGTACAGCAGGACCGCCGGGCTGGAGGAGATCAGCCTGCTGCACGTCAAGGTGATCGTCGGCCTGTTCATCGGCGGCATCCTGCCGTTCCTGATCGGCGCCTTGACCATGACCGCGGTCGGCAAGGTGGCCTTCCGGATGGTCGAGGAGGTGCGCCGGCAATTCCGGGAGATCACGGGGCTGATGGAGGGCAAGGCGCAGGCGGACAGCGGACGCTGCATCGACATCGCCACCCGGGGAGCGCTGAGGCAGATGCTTCTCCCCGGGCTGGTAGCCATCGCGGCGCCCGTCCTGGTTGGCTTCGGCCTCGGCAAGGAGGCCCTGGGCGGGTTTCTGGCCGGCGCGATCCTGACCGGCGTGCTTCTGGCCATCATGATGGCCAACGCGGGGGGAGCCTGGGACAACGCCAAGAAGTACATCGAGGCGGGCAACCACGGCGGCAAGAACTCTGAGCCCCACCACGCCGCGGTGGTGGGCGACACCGTGGGCGACCCTCTCAAGGACACTTCGGGGCCCTCGATGAACATCCTGATCAAGCTGATG
>JAFGFV010000375.1 GCA_016930895.1 Spirochaetales bacterium
AACGCGGACATGGGGGTCTTCGGGGAGCTGGGCTACACCCTGGAGAAGGTCTTCTACATCACCGGCAGCTACTACTGGCCGTGGCCGGTGAACGCCCCGGCCAGCGCCTGGCCCGAGGATACCCTGAGCCTGGAGTTCGGGATCCTGGAGGGTCTTCTGCCCCTGTACGGGTCCATCGGCATGTATCGCGAGGACACCTTCTCCCAGCTGGCGCGCAACCCCGGCGGCGGGATCAGCTTCTTCGACGAGAACCTCCTGTTCTACGGCGAGCTGGTCTACCCGGTGGCGTCGATCCTGGACCTGGTCCTGCAGGTCACGACCCCGGTCTCCAACGGTCAGTGGTACCCCTCGATCAGCATCCTGACCCGGGTCGGAGGCTGAGCACGCGTGATTGACGAACCCTCCCGGAGGATCCGCATCCTCCGGGAGGACGTGTCCCGAAAGATAGCGGCCGGCGAGGTGATCGACCGGCCGCTTTCTGTTGTCCGGGAGCTTCTGGACAACGCCATCGATGCGGGGGCCCGGAGCGTCGAGACAGCCCTGGAGGGCGGCGGGCTCGCGCGCATCCGGGTGGTGGACGATGGGCTGGGCATGTCACGGGAAGACCTGGAGCTGTGCTGGCAGCGTCACGCCACCTCCAAGATCCAGGCGGCCGAGGACCTGTACCGGGTGCGGACCCTCGGCTTCCGGGGCGAGGCCCTGGCCTCCATTGCCGCCTGCTCGCGTCTGTCCATCGTGAGCCGCCCCCGCGACGACGCGGGGGCCCCGGGGGAGGCGGCCGCCAGGCTGGTCGTGGAGGGAGGCCGGCGGCTTGTTCTGGAAGAGCATCAGGGCCCCCCTGGCACCTCGGTGGACGTGGCCGACCTGTTCTTCAATTTGCCGCCGCGGCGGCGTTTCCTCAAGAGCCCCTCGGCGGAATCCGCCCTCTGCCGCCAGGCCTTCCTCGAGAAGGCCCTGCCGCACCCGCAGGTGGCCTTCCGGCTCTCCGCGGGCGGGGAGCTCAAGCACTTCTTCCCGGCGCTCGGCGCGGACGACTACAAGGGCCGGGTGGCCGCGGCCTTCGGGTTCGAGCAGGGGCTGGTGTACGGGGTCGAGGGGGGCGGGGGAGGGGTCGGCGTGCGGGCGGTGGTCGGGCGCCCGGAGCTGAACCGTCGGGACCGCAAGATGGTCCAGCTGTACGTAAACCGCCGGCGGGTGTTCGAGTACGGCCTCGTGCAGGCGGTGGAATACGCCTACTCGGAGTACCTTCCCGGAGGGCACCATCCGGTAGCGTTCCTGTTCCTGGAGCTGGACCCCGCGGAGGTGGACTTCAACATCCATCCGGCCAAGCGGGAGGTCCGCTTCCGGGATCTGGCCGGGGTGCGCGGGCAGGTGAGCGCGACCCTGCGGGAGTTCCTCAGGGCCTTCGACCTGAAACGGCCTCCCCTGGGCGGGGCTGCCTCCGGGCAAGCCCTGCAGGGCCCCGCGATCGCAGTCGAGCGCGCGCTGGGGTTCCACGGGATCGAGGATCAAGCCCGGCCGGCGTCGCAGCCCGGTGAACAGCCGGGCGCGCGGTCTGCGGCGTCCCCGTCCGTGGCGCCCGTCCCCGCAGGCCCGCCGGCACGCCCCGTGACGGCGGTCGCACCGACTGCCGGGGGGCCGGCGGAGTCCCCTGGCGAAGCGCTCTACCGGGGCCAGATCTTCGGCCTGTTCCTGCTGGTGGAATCCGGCGACACCCTGTACGTGGTGGACCAGCACGCGGCCCACGAGCGGGTCCTCTTCGAGCGGATGAGGGCCCGCCCTCCCGTGTCCCAGGAGCTCCTGATGCCCCTGCGGGTCGAGCCCGGGCCTCAGGCGGACAGGCTCCTGGAACGGGCGGCCCTGCTCCGGGAACGCTTCGCGGTCCGGCTGGAGCGCGCCGAGGACGGGGCCGTGGAGATAGCCGCCCTTCCCGAGGAGCTCCTGGCTCTGGAGGCGGAGGAGCTCGTGGCGGCGCTCCTGTGGGAGCAAGGGTCCGTGGAGGAGCTGATCGACCGGGTCTACGCCCTGGCGGCGTGCCGCCTGGCGGTCAAGGAAGGGCAGGAGCTGGACCCCGGCGCGGCCCAAGAGCTGGTCCGGCAGGTCTTCGCCCTGGAGAATGCCCGCTGCCCGCACGGCAGGCCCATCTGGACGCAGCTCAAGCGGCAGGATCTGGAGAAGGGCGTGGGGCGGGAGTAACGCGCCCGCGGCGCGCGCTCCCCGCGTAGCCCCGGATGCCGGCGCGCCCCCGCGGGCGCTGCCCGCCTCAGAGCTTGGAGAGCAGGCTTTCCACCTCCGCGCGCTTTTCGTACTCCGGGTTCTTCTGGAGCAGGGTCTCCAGGAAGGTCCTGGCCGTCGCCTTGTCGTTCTTCTTGATCAGGATCAGGGATACCTGGTAGTAGGCGTCCCAGTAGCTCGGGGCGATCTTGATCAGCTCGAGGAAGGTGGTCTGCGCCTCGTCGGCCTGGCCGAGCTCCTGGTATGCCAGGCCCAGGTTGTAACGGGTCACGGTGGCGTCGAGCTTGACCGTGATGGCCTTGCGGTAGTGCCGGACCGCGTCCTGGTACAGGGCCTTGTGCAGGTACACGTTGCCGAGATTGTTGTTGACCTCGAAGGAGTCGGGATCCAGGCGGATGGCCCGGGTCAGGTAGGTCAGGGCCTCGTCGTACAGCCCGCTGTCGTCGTAGATCTTGCCCAGATTGATCAGCGGCGGCACGTAGCGGGCGTCGAGGGCGGCCGCGGCCTTGTACCACTGAATCGCCTGGTCGGTCTCCCCCGAGCGGTCGTGGGCCAGCCCGAGGGTGTACGCGTAGGGCGCCGAGTCCGGCTGCCGTTCCACGGCCTTGGTGGCGTAGCCCACGGCCTCCCGGGGCTTGTCCAGGTTGATCTTGAGGATCGCCATGTTGTAGTTGTTCTTGGGGTCCCCGGGATTGTAGCGCAGGGCGGATTCCAGGTACCGCTCGGCCTGGGCGTACTCCTCCCGGGCCGACAGGGCCGTGCCCAAGGCCCCGAGGAACACGGGGTTGTCCGGCTCGTAGTTGACCGCCTGGCGGAATGCCTCCACCGACTTGGACAGCTCGCCGGTCTCGTTGTACAGGGTGCCCAGCATGTAGTAGGCCTCGGGGTAGTCCCGCTTGACCCGGGTTGCCTCCTGGAAGGCCGCGATGGCCCGGCTGGTTTCCCCGAGCCGTGCCAGGGTCTGCCCCTTGCGGAAATGGGCCGGAGGGAAGTCCCTCTTGAGATGGATGCAGCTGTCGAAGGACTGGAGGGCGTCGCCGTACTTGCGCGAGTAGTACTGCACCTTGCCTAGGGAGTACAGGATCATGTAGTCGTCGGGTTTCAGGCGCGCCGCCTCCCGGTACTCGGCGATGGCGCTGTCGTAGTTCTTGGTGCTCTCGTAGATCTCGCCCAGGGTGTTGTGGGGCAGCCAGAAGTCCGGATCCTTCTGGATGGACTTGGTCGAAGCGTCCACGGCCGCCTGCACGTTGGTCTGGTTGTTCGGCGCCTCGTCGAAGTAGGACTTGCCCATGTAGCCGTAGGCCTGGGCGGAATCCGGGTCGAGCGCCAGCACCTCCTCGAAGAGCCTCCGGGCCCCGGCGTGGTCCCCGGCGTTGAGCTTTCTGACCCCCTGGGTGAGCAGGTCGTTGATCCGTCGCAGGCGCTCGCGCTCCTTGCTGGAGGCATCGTCGGGAACCTCGGCCGGCTGGACGGTAACGACGGCGCGTTCCTGGGGCCGATTCTCCTGCAGGGTGGAGCTGAGCTCCCGCAGCCCCTCCTGGAGCTGCTGGCCCTGGTCCCGGAGGGCCTGCTGGTCCTGCTCCCGGTCGGCACGCTCCGCCGCCTTCTTGCGCTCCAGGATCTCATCGAGGAGCTTCTGGGCTTCCTGGTCGTTGGGGTCCTGGAGAAGCAGCCCGTCGATGATCGCGAGGGCCCGATCGTATTCTTCCTTGTCCATGTACGTCCTGGCCAGAGCCAGGGCGTTTTCTCTCTCCTGTCGCGCCTGCTCGCCGGCCCCGTCGCCCCGGGCCCTCAAGCCCAGCCAGATCCCCCCGGCTGCCAGGAGGGCGACCAGGAGGATGACTGCGATCAAGATGATGTGCCTGCGCTCCATGTGTAGCGTTCTCCTCGCTCGCGGGTGCCGTCAGTCCGCGATGTCGATTTCTTCGTATTCTTCCTGGATGCCTTCGCTGCCCGCGGAGAGGTTGCGGGTGTCCTCGGAGGCGTTCTGCAGGGTGCTCAGGACCTCGTTGAGCAGCTCCTTCTGGCGGGCCAGTTCCTCCTGGCGGAGTCGCTCCTGTTCCTCCAGGATGCTGCCCAGGAGGGCGATGATCTTTTCGATGTTTTCCCGCTGCGGGGTCAGCGGGTCCATCCGGAGATAGCTCACGTAGTCTTCCCGGGCGGCCGGGTAGTTCTCCAGCTCGAGGCGAGCCTGCGCGCGGTTCAGATAGGCGTCGGCCATCTGCCCGTTGATCTCCAGGGCCTTGGAGTACATCTCCTCCGCGAGGGTGTACTGCTGAAGGCGAAAGTGGTTGTTTCCCATGTTCAGGTACAGCAGGTCCCGGATCGTCTCGGCGGCGTTGAGGCCCCTCCGGTAGACCTGGATGGCCTTCTCCCAGTCCCCGAGCTGCTCGTAGACGATCCCCACGTAGTTGTAGATGCGTTCGTTGTGGGGGTCCTCGAACAGGGCCTTCTCCAGGTAAGGGAGCGCCGCCTCGGGCTTGTTTTCGAGGAAGAGCTTCTCCCCCTGCTCCAGAGGGGTCAAGGAGAGCAGCAGCCCGGCCAAGAGCGATAGGATCGACATCACTTCCACCTTCCAATATACATCCTTCGGTTTGACTCTTCTACACGATTATCGGTATGTTGTGCTCGCCGGAGACAGTCCCGGGCTTCAATGAAGATTCTGTGCGTGGCCGATCACATCGATCCTCTCGTGTACAGCCCCGGGGTAAAGGAGCGCTTCCGGGAAGTCCAGCTGGTGCTGAGCGCAGGGGACTTGCCCCACTCGTACTACGATTTCATCATGTCGACCTTGAACAAACCACTGCTCTTCGTTTTCGGTAACCACAACCTGCGCCTGATGCCCCTGTACCGCCGGGGGACGGACTACTTCGGACGCGGAGAGATCGCGGGGCACGCCGATCCGGTCAGCCTGCCCTCCGGGGCCGTGCACATGGACGGTCGGGTCCGGCGGGTCAAGTCGGCTCTCGTGGCCGGCCTCGGAGGGTCCCTGTGGTACAATGGGGGGGAGAACCAGTTCACGGACTTCCGGATGGCCCTCAAGATCGCCAGGATGGTCCCGAGGCTGCTCTTCAACCGCCTGCGCTACGGCCGCTACCTGGACATTCTCCTGACCCATGCCCCCCCCTTCGGCATCCACGACGGCCCGGACCGCTGCCACGTGGGGTTCAAGCCATTCCTCTGGTTCATGCGGGCCTTCAGGCCCCGCTACCTGATCCACGGGCACATCCACCTGTACTCCTCCTCCGCCGCCGCCGGTGGCCGCCGCACCCAGTACCACGAGACCGCGGTCGTGAATGCCTACGATCACGTGGTCGTGGATCTGGAGGTGTAGCGGTGGGGATCGATTCGGTGGACGCCCGGGCCAAGGAGGACTTCAACCGGGCGCGCACCAAAGAGACCGTCGGGCGCCTGCTGTCCCTGCTGTCCAACGAGAGGGACCGCCTGCTGTCCCTCTCCGAGGTCAGGGCGCTGCTCAGGCCCTCCACGGAGGTGTACCGGGGCATGCGCACGGTGCCCATCGCCCAGATCGTCGGCAGCGAGGGACGCTACCAGGATTTCAACCGCTACTTCCTGCCCCGGCACAGTCACCTTCGGCGCCGCTGGGAGAGCGTCGACAAGGCGCACCACCGCCAAATCACCCTGCCGGCAGTGACGCTCTACGAGATCGGGGGGGTCTATTTCGTGCGCGACGGCAACCATAGGGTCTCCGTGGCCCGGCTGCAGGGGGTGGAGTTCATTGACGCGGAGGTGATCAGCCTGGGGTCCAGAATCGAGCTCTCACCGGACATGAGCGTCGAAGACCTGCGGCGGGGGGTGATCGCCCTCGAAGAGCAGGCGTTCCTGGAGGAGACGAGACTCGACCGGCTGTACCCGGGGGTGCGCCTGCAGTTCACGGCCACCGGGCGCTACGACGAGATCGTGCGGCATGTCGACGGGCACAAGTACTTCATCAACCTGGCCCAGAGGGAAGAGATCTCCTTCGAAAGGGCGCTCCGCTCCTGGTACGAGAACGTGTACAGGCCGGTGGTCAAGGTGATCGAGGAGGGGGGGCTGCTTGCCGCGTTCCCGGGAAGGACGGTGTCCGATCTGTATGTGTGGATCGTCCGGCACTGGGACGAGCTCAAGGGCAAGTACGGGCAGTCCTACCCGCTGGAGGAGGCGGCCGCCGACTACCGGGAGCGTTTCGGCAGGCGCTCGACCCGCCGGCTGGTCAGCGCGTGGGGCCGCCTGTTCCGCCGCGGCCGAAGATCGCCCGGAAAACCCTGACCAGAAACAGCCAGATGCGCCGCAGGAGACCCGGCTCGCGGAGCCTCTTGAGGCGCTGCAGGCCGTCGGCCAGCTCGTCAGTGCTCAGCTGCCGCCGCTGCACGTTCTCTTCGATCTCCAGCTCCAGGCTGTCCGCCGGGGAGTCGGCATCCACGAACTCGGCGTCGATGTTCGACCATCCCAGGCGCCGGGCCGCTTCCAGGCGGCGAAAGCCTGCCACCAGCTCGTACCGGCGGTTGATCAGGATCGAAGACAGCTGCCCGTGGCGCCGCAGGCTGTCCATGAGGCCCTCGATGTCGCCCAGCTCGCGGCGGATGCGGCGCCTGACCACGATCGAATCGACGGGTATCTGCATGGCTTGTCAGCCCTCGGCGAGGTACCGCTCGTACTCGGCGGGGCTGAGCAGGGAAGCGAGCTCCGCCGGGTCCTTCGGCTGGATGGCGAACAGCCAGCCCTGCCCCAGCGGGTCGCTGTTGACCAGGCCGCAGTGCTCTTCGGTCTCCAGCATCTGATTCACCGCAACGATGGTGCCCGAGATGGGCGCGTAGATTTCGCTGGTCGATTTCAGGGAATCGATGGAGCACACCGCCTCGCCCTGCTCGACCTCGCGGCCGGCCTCCGGCAGCTCCACGAAGGCGATCTCCCCCAGCTCCTGCTGGGCGAACTCCGAAAGGCCCACCCGGAAGGACGAGCCCTCGCCGCGGATCCAGGTGTGGTCTTGGGTGTAGTACACGTCCGCCATGTGGCCTCCCGCCGTATTCCTCTGCGGCGGCGCCCCTGCATCGCTGCCCGGGGGGCCGTCCGTGCCGCGGCTCAGTCGAGCAGCGGGTTGCTGTCCGTCGAGCTATCGTCCCCGGGCCCCCGCTCTGGTACCGACCCGTCGGGCGGCAAGGTATCCTCGAACAGATCTTCGAGACCCAGGTCCGGGATCGACAGGTCCTGGGGGAGCGTGTCGCCCATGTAGAAAGAGCCTTTCAGGTTCTCTTTGAGGGTCGCGTTGCGCTCAAACTCGTAGCGGTGCAGGTCGCAGAACTCCCTGGGTTCGGTGCCGGCAAGGAACATCTCGCGCACCGTGCCTTCGGTGCAATACTTGGTGGGAAGCATCCCGGACTTGGCGCACACGGTCACCTCTAAAATCCCCGAGGTCGGGCGCACGAACTCCGCCACGGGCAGGTTCTCGTGGGCGAGCTTCATGTACTCCGCCCATGCCGGACCCGCGGAGGTCGCTCCCGTCTGGTTGATCCCGAGAGAGTAGCCCCGCTCATCGAAGCCGAACCAAACGGCCGTCGTGACCTGGGGGGTAAAGCCCACGGTCCAGGCGTCCGACCAGTTCTGGGTGGTGCCGGTCTTGCCGGCGATGGGCCGGTCGAACCCCCCTACGGTCGTGGAGGCCCAGCGCAGGGTGCCTTCGTTGACGGTGCCCTGAAGGAGGTGAACCATGATGTACGCCTCCTGGGGGGTCAGCACCTGCTGCGAGCGGCTTGCCCGCATCTGGCCGGCGCGCAGCTCCTTTTCGGGCTCGAGGATGATCCTGCCGTTGCGGTCTTCCACGTAGCGGATGGCCAGGGGCTCGACGGCCCGCCCCTGGTTGCCGAACACTGCGAACGCCCTCGCCATCTGCAGAGGGCTCACCGTGATGACTCCGAGCCCCAACGGGTACTTGCGGGGAAAGGTGCTCTCGATTTCGAAGGGGTCCGTGATCCCCAGGAGCTCGCTGGCGCGGGTGATGGCAGCATCGAAGCCGATTGCGTCCAGCACCTTGAGGGAGGGCACGTTCATGGAATGCGCGAGGGCGTCGCGCAGCAGCACCCGGCCCTTCCACTCCCCCTTGAAGTTCAGGGGTATGTAGGGGGTATTGTCGTCGTTCCAGAACACGACCGGGGCATCGACGAGCATGGTGGCCGGAGTGACCTTCCTTTCGCTGATGGCGGCGGAGTAGTACAGGGGCTTGAACGCCGATCCGGGTTGGACCTTGGACTGGACGGCGCGATTGAACTGGTTGGTGCTCTCGAACTGGCGTCCCCCGACCATCGCGAGAACGTGTCCAGTGCGGGTATCCAGGCTGAGCAGGGCCCCTTCCACCAGGGTCTTCTTGGAGCGCGCGCTGTTCTTGACGTAGCCCACCCGAACGGCGTGCTTGAGGTCGTCGATCCCGAATACGGACGCCGCGACATCGACCACCGGGTTGACGGACTCCAGATAGCTCGCCATAGCCAGGGATTTCTGCTTGGCCCCGGCGAACCGGACTCCTTCGATGTTGAAGGTCAGGGAGAGCAGGTCGACGATCGGCAGAAAGGTGCTGTCCGCGTAGGCCAGACGGTTGGAGAACTGGACCTGGTGCTGGTTGTTTACCACCCGGATCCACTTGTCCATGACCTGGTCGGCCGCGGTCTGCTTCTCCAGATCGAGGGTCGTGTGGACCACCAGCCCTTCCTTGTACAGGTCCATGGAGCCCAGGAGCATCTCTTCCAGGCGCTGGCGCACGTACTCGGAGAAGTAGGGGGCCTTGTCCTCCCGCTCGAACCAGGCGGAAGTGATGTTGCTGCGGGTGTAGTCGTAACTGTCCCAGTACTCAAGGTATGACAGATCCGCCTCCTCGAGGCTCACATAGCCCAGCTCCACCATCTGGTCGAGGATCTCCCGTTGGAGCTTCCTGGCCCGGTCCGGGTGATTGATGGGGGAGTAGCGCCCCGGGCTGGCCAGCTGGATGACCAGCATGGCCGACTCGGCCACGGTCATGTCACGCGCCGAATGCTTGAAGTAGAACTGGGAAGCGGCCTCCACCCCATAGGTGTTGTGGCCGAAGTACATGAGATTCAGGTAGCGTTCCAGGATCTCGTTCTTGGTCAGCTGCCGTTCGAGCTGTACGGCCCACCAGAGCTCCACGAGCTTGCGTTTGAGGGAGATGTCGGAGCGGTCCGCGTACAGGGTCCCGGCGAGCTGTTGGGTGATGGTGCTTCCGCCTCGGAAGGAGCGGCCGGTAACGATGTCCCAGGCCGCCTGGAGGATATACACGATCCGGAAGCCCTTGTGCTCGTAGAAGTACTGGTCCTCCCGGGTCAGGAGCGCATCGAGAAGATGTCGAGGCATCTCGTCGATGGATACGATCTCCCGCTTCTCCTCGGAGAAGAACTGGGTGATCAGCAGACCGTTGCGGTCGAGGATCTGCGTGGGCAGTGCCGGCTTGCTGTCCTGCAGGCTCTCCGCGGTCTGGATGTTGCGGGTGGTGGCCAGGGCCAGGCCGAGGGTGGCGCCGATCGCCACGGCCGCCAGGAACCCCACGACGAGGAGCACGATCGTAAGATTTCTCTTGCGCGGTGGCATGGGTACAACGATAGGAACTCAGGCGCTTGCGTGTCAAGGTGCATCCCCGCCCGGGTGGGAACGCGGAAATCGGTTTTCGAACGAGCAGTGACGGGGGCACAAGAAAACGTCCGTATCTTGTCGCGAGCGCGTGGCTCGCCGGGGGACCCTCCGGTGCTGCCGCGCGCAAGAGAGCGGGAATTTCCTGCGAAAAGGGCTTGCGTTTTCTGCTACACAGGTGTATAGTACTTGGTATGGACAATACCGAAACCCTCGCCCAGGAGATCGCCACCTTGTCCGCGTATCTGGATGCCGCCACCCACCGCCTTCTACAGTGCATCCGCCGCTTCGAGGAAAGCGGCGGCTGGCACGAGCAGGGCGCCCTCTCCTGCGCCCACTGG
>JAFGFV010000376.1 GCA_016930895.1 Spirochaetales bacterium
ACCCGACGCCACGCACGACCGCTGCGGTGTATGCCGCAGTGCGCTGCAGGGCCGCCTTCGGGCGGTTCTGCCCTTCCTTCCCTGATTCCTTTTCTGATTGCAGCAGGGACGGTTCACGAGTTCCCGGGGGTATAGCTCAGCGGCTAGAGCGGTGGCTTTGCAAGCCATAGGTCTGGGGTTCAAATCCCCATACCTCCAACGCTCCGGGGTATCGCTCCGACGTGCAGATCTGGGCAGGCGAGTTGGTCGGCTTCCGGGGCAGTCATCCGCGGCGCGCAGCTGCGGTGCCTATTCGGCGACAGTTCAACAACAATCTCGAGCGCGATCTGTAACCAGCAGGCCGAAAACGTTGTTTACACAGTTGAGGCGGTACGGAGCCGGGATAAGATTCCGGAGGGCGAGTTTCACCTCCTTTCCTCGCCCTGACTGGTGCCTCAAAGCAGCATTTGGGGATAGATGGCGATCTATCCCCATTCTTTTCTGTACTCAGTCGATCAGTTGCTCTTGACGGCAGGCAGCGAGGCCGGATAGCCTCGCCTCGGTTGGGGAAGACGGAGGGTCAAGGCTGCGTGGTCAAGGTGCTGGTGGTTTGTCCGGTGCCCGCCGAGTTCAGCGCCTGTCGAGAGGTCCTGCGCATGCGCGACCTGGACGCCATGGCAGGCTGCAGGAGCTCCCATATCGTGATCGGCTCCCTCGAACTGGTGGCCGTGGAATCCGGACCCGGGAAGGCGCGGGCGGCCGCGGCCACGGGCTCCGCATGCCATGCTCACGAGCCCGAGTTGGTGATCGACAGCGGTTCCTGCGCAGGGTTAGACCGCGAGGCGGAGGTCGGGCAGGTGGTGATGGCCACCGCCAGCTGCGAGTACGATATCGGTGGTGACTCGGTTCCCAAGAGGTCGCTCGAAGCGCTGCGGCTGCCTGCGGCGTTTTCGCATCTGGATGCCGGCCGGGCCGCGACGTTGCAGCGGGAGGCCGTGCAAATCGGTGCGCGCGGAGGGCACGTGGTCAGACTGGGCCCTCAGGCCTGCGGCGAGTTCCTGGTGCAGTCGCCGGCTCTCCGTGGACGGCTGCATTCCCTGTTCCAGGCCCTGGGCGCCAATTGGGAGAGCACGGCGGTGTTTGTGGCAGCTTTCAGGAGCGGCAGGCCCGCCCTCAGCGTGCGCGTCGTGACCGATCTCGGGGGCGAACAGGCCCTCGTCGAGTTCCGCAGGAACGTGCGGGGAAGGGCCCGGGACCTCTACGGTTACCTGGCTGAGCTGGCGGAGGAGGGCTGGCTCTCCCGGTTCGTGCGCCAGTGGCGCGAGCTCGACCCGGCGCGCCGACAGCGGCTGGCTGCGACGGTCCGGCCCTGAGCGACTCAGCCGGCGCTCCGTGCCCGCGGCGGCGGCTTTCGTGTTGAACCGCTCCCCGGGGCTGGTGTATCATTGAAATCGAAACCGACCGGTTCCCCAAATTGCCGCCGGCGAAGGAGGAATCCAGTGCCGAAGGCCTACGTAGAAACGTCCACCGTGCTGCTGGAAGAAATCGACGAGATGGTTCAGGAAGGCTTCTATCACGATCGCACCGAGGCCGTGAACGATGCCCTGATGCTGCTGATCAAGCACTACAAGCTCTCCAAGCTCCACGCCAAGGATGCCCGCCAAGGCGGGGGTAGTCCGGAACGCCCGCCGGAAGGGCGTGCGCCATGATCGAACAGGTGGTGGTGGGCATCGACGGTTCGGAAGCCGCTTTCGATGCATTCACATATGCCAAGCACTTCGCCTCCAGCCTGTCCTGCGAGCTCAAGGCTGTGTTTGTGCTCGACTCGCGCAAAACCGAGCTGCCGATCATTTACGCCACCGGCCACTTCGACTACGCCTTCGCCCGGACGTACGTTCCCCCGGACCCCGAGCTCAAGGGGTTCTACGCCAAAATCAGGAAAGACCTGGAAGAGTTCGGACGCAACCTGCTGGACGTGTGCCGGGAAGACTGCGGGAGGGGCGGGATACCTTTCGTCTCGGTGCTGAGAGAGGGCCTGCCCTCGACGATCCTGGCCGAGGAGAGCCGTTCGGGGGACATTCTGTTCGTGGGGCAGAAGGGGGAGAACGCCCGCTTCGATCGCACGATCGTGGGATCCACCACGGAAGACGTGGTGCGTTCTTCCCCCCGTCCGGTCATGATCTGTCCCTCGGGGTTCCGCCGGCCTGAGAAGCTGCTGTTCCCCTACGACGGCTCCATCACCGCCGAACGGGCCCTGCAGTTCTGCATCAACGCCTTCGGGGACTACTGGAAGGAGCTCGTGCTGCTGTTCAGCGAGGAACAGGAGAGCTATCTCGAGCGCGAGTTGCACTACCTGAACAAGCACGGGGTCAGCTTCCGCGTCGTGGCGGAGAGAGGGTCGCCTGTGGACACTGTGCTGCAAGTTGCCCGCCGCGAGGGCTCGGACCTGATCCTGGTCGGCTCGCACGGAAGAAACAAGATCAAAGACTACCTGCTCGGGTCCACCACGGTCCACCTGGTTCGGGAGAGCGAGATTCCGGTCCTGGTGGTGTACTGAGGGTCGCGGGACGCCATGCAGGATGCACGGGCACCGTGATGCAAGAGCCGGCGGCAAATCCTCTGGCGCGCCGGATGGTGCAGGCCCAGATCCGGGCGCGGGGGATCCGCGACGAACGCGTCTTGGATGTGATGTCCAGACTGCCCCGGGAATCGTTCGTGTCGGGCGCCGTCGCCGCTGACGCATACGGCGATTTCCCCTTGTCGATCGGCTACGGTCAGACCATCTCCCAGCCCTACATGGTGGCCCTCATGACCCAGGAGCTTGCCCTGTCCGGAGACGAGCGGGTGCTGGAAGTGGGGACCGGCAGCGGCTATCAGACTGCCATCCTGGCCGAGCTGGCTCTCGAGGTCTACACGATCGAACTGGTGGGACCTCTGCTCCGGCGCGCCCGCAGGACGCTGGACCGCCTGGGGTGCGCGAACGTCCATTTCAAGGTCGGCGATGGCTCCCGAGGCTGGCCCGAAGCGGCTCCCTTCGACAGGATCATCGTCGCGGCGGCAGCCTCGTCGGTCCCCCACGCGCTCACCGAGCAGCTCGCAGACAACGGCATCATGGTGATCCCGGTCGGCGATTCGAGGAGCTTCCAGACCTTGATGATCCTGACGCGCAGCGGGCGGCACATCGAGTCCCGGGAAGGGATAGGCTGTCGGTTCGTGCCGCTGATCCAGGGGTAGTGGACCTTCCGGGGCCGGGGGCTGCGCCCGGCGTGGGCCCTTCGGCGCAGACAGCAGTCCCGGCGAGCGGCCTTGAAACGGAGCGAGCTTTTGCCGTACTCTTGGGCCTCGAGGATTCATGATGTCTGTTCCCCTGAGTCGCCCCACGCTGCGCCGCCGGGATCTCAACGGCGTGCTGAGCTGCCTCGTCTCCGATCGCATCGGACCCGGGGAGCTGAACGCGGAGTTGGCGGGGAGCCTGGCGCGTCAGCTTGGCACCGCCGGGGGTCTTTGCCTGTCCAGCTACTCGGCGGCCATAGACCGGGTCCTCGATCTACTGGAGCTGCAGGCAGGGGACCACCTGGCCATGTCGGCGCTGGCGCCCGGGCTCTACAGGGAGGTCTGTCGCCGCAGAGCAGTCCAGCCCCTGCTGGTGGACGTCGAGGAGCGAAGCCCTCTGCCGGACGCGGCGGCCGTCGAGCGCCTTCTCTCCAAGGGAGTCCGCCCGAAAGCCATCCTCCTGCACTACACCTTCGGCTACGTGCCTGAAGCGGACGAGCTGCTGCGACTCGGGATTGCGGTGGTGGAGGACGTGACCCACTCTCTGGGAGGGATCTGGAACGGGGCGCCCTGTGGAGCCCACGGGCAGTTCGCCATCCTCTCGCTGCAGCCGGAGGGAATCATCACCACGGGTCAGGGAGCCGCCGTGTTCGCCCGGGACCGGAAAACGGCACGGAGTCTCGCCGCCGCCGTGGGCCGGTACGATCGGGACCAGGCGCTCGCGGACATGAACGCCGCTCTGGGGCTGGCGCAGCTGAGAGAGCTCGAGCGTTTCCTGCGGATGCGGCGGGAGGTCGCTTCCGCGTACCTGCAGGCCGTTGCGCGGTCCCCCCACGGCGCGCTGTTGGCAGGAGCGCAGAGCGCGGAGACCGATCCTTCCCCCTCCGCTCTGTCCCAGCCTGCAGCGAGCGAGGCGGTGCCGTATGCGTTCGCCGTGGCGCTCCGCGGCGGGCTTAAGGAGGCGCGGCAGTACGCGGCCAAACGCGGAGTGGAGACCCGCAGAGCCTTCGCTGACGCCGTGCTGGCCCTAAGCGAGGCAGAGGGCGCCGGGGCGGACCCGCTGGAGGCGGATGCGCCGAACGCCGGCGAAGCCCCGGAACGGTTTCCCCGGGCTTACCAGCTTCTCCTGCGCTCCCTGCAGTTTCCCCTATACCCGGCCCTGGTCAAGAGGGACGTCCAACTGGTCACCAAGGTGCTGGCCAGCCTGCCCTGAGCCAGCCTGCCCTGAGCCGGTCGGCGGACGCGCCGGTGGGAGCGGGTGCACCCGTGCGGAGCTGACCCTCTCACCTGGACAACGGAAAACCGAACCGGTATAGTCTACTTGTACTTCACCCATGGCAAAACGAATTCGAAAAGTCATTATCTTCGTCAATTCTGTCAGGGACGAGGCCAGCGAGCTATGCAAGCAAGTCAGCGACTACTGCCGCAAGCTCGGGGCCGAGGTACAGGTGGTTCCTGTCCGAGGTGACCAGCTGCCGGCGCTCGATCCCGGAATCGATCTGGCCATTACCCTGGGAGGTGACGGCACGTTGCTCTACGGGGCGAGGGCGCTGGCCGGCGCCGACATACCGATCCTGGCCGTCAATCTGGGGGATTTCGGCTTCATCACCGAGGTCTCCCACCACGAGTGGGCAGAAGCCCTCGACAAGTACCTGGCCGGGCGGCTGGGGCTGAGCAAACGAATCATGTACGTAGCCCGGGTGCACCGCGACGGCGGGACCCTGGCCGAGTTCAGCGGGCTAAATGACGCGGTGATCCGTTCCAGCGATTTCTCCCGGATCATCCGCCTGCGCCTGCAGCTCTCCCACACTCTGGTCGTCCGCTACCGGGCCGACGGGCTCATCGTGGCCACGCCCACCGGCTCGACGGCATACTCGATGTCCGCCGGCGGTCCGATCCTGCACCCCGAGATGGACGCGTTTGTCCTGAACCCTATCTGCGCCTTCACGCTCTCCAACCGTCCGATCGTGGTTCCCGGGAGCGAGTCCCTGGAGGTCGAGGTCGAAGACGGTCAGCGCACCAGTGTCATCCTCGTGGCCGACGGCGAGACGAGCTTTGCACTGCGCCCGCGGGACCGGGTGGTGGTCTCCAGGTCCGACAAGCATGCCTGGATCATCCTGTCGGACCGCCGCAACTTCTACGAGGTGCTGCGCAGCAAGCTCAACTGGGCGGGGGAACCCAATGCTTGAGGAGCTGGTCGTGCGGAACCACGCTCTGATCGAGCGCCTGGAGGTCCGTTTCTCGGCAGCTTTGAACATCCTGACCGGGGAGACCGGCGCCGGCAAGTCCATCTTGATCGGCGCGCTGGGCTTGCTCCTGGGGGCCAAGGCGGACAGCGACACCATCCGGGCGGGGGCCGAGGAGACCGAGGTGTCCGGTGTGATCCGGGTGGACCGCAACCCCGAAGCCCTCGAATGGCTGTCCTCCCAGGGGCTCTCCCCCGAGGAGGGGGCGGTGGTAGTTCGCCGGGTTGTCAAGAAGAACGGCAAGAATGCCTGCTACATACAATCCTCTCCGGTGCCCGTCTCCTCGCTCAAGGACCTCACGGGCATCCTGTTCGATGTCCACGGCCAGCACGAACACCATTCCCTGCTGAACACCGAGAACCACCGGCGGCTCCTGGACCGTTTTGGTGAGCACGAAGCCCTGGTAGAGGAATTCGGCACGCTGTACGGCCAGCTGCGGGGCCTGCGGGAGGAGCTTGCCGCTCTGGTGTCGAGCGAGAAGGAGCGGCAGAACCAGGCCGAGCTCCTGGAGTTCGCCATACGCGAGATCGACGATGCCAAGCTCCAGCCGGGGGAGCAGGAGAATCTCAAGGCGGAGGAGCTCCTGCTGGCGAACCACGAAAAGCTCATGCGCGCCCTCGAGGAAAGCTACGGGGCGACGGCGGAGAGCCGGGGCGGAGCGGTGGCCCAGCTGCGCCAGGCCAGGGCTCGCCTGACGGAAGCCCTGGCGGTTGATCCCTCCCTGGGGGCCTTGAGCAGGCAGCTGGACAACATCTTCTATGAGGTCGAGGACTTCACCGAAGGCTTGGGGCGTTACCGTGCCGGGTTGCTGTTCGATCCGGGACGGTTGGAACAGGTGGAGGAGCGCCTGGACCTGATCCGGCGCCTGGAGAAGAAATTCGGGCCCACCGTCGAAGCCGTGCTCCGCTACCGGGACGAGGGGCTCAAGCAGCTGGAGGGTTTTCAGAGTACCGAGGAAACCCGGCGGGGGCTGGAAACGCAGATCGCGGCCCTGGAAGTGCGGCTCAAAGGGCAGGCAGCGGTCCTGACCGACCGCCGCAGGCTCGCCGGCGAGGGACTCCAGGGGATCATCGAGCAAGAGCTCAGACAGCTGGGGATGCCCAAGGTCCGTTTTCAGGTTCTGATCGAGGAGCGAACCAACGAATCCGGGAAGCTCGTGTACACGTCGACCGGGAAGGACAGGATCGAGTTCCTGATCTCCCCGAACCTGGGCGAGCCGTTTCGACGCCTGGCCCAGATCGCCTCTGGGGGTGAGCTGTCCAGGATCATGCTGGCCATCAAGTCCGCTCTGGCCGCCTCGGACAGCGTGGATACCCTGATCTTTGACGAGATCGATGCGGGGATCGGCGGGGAGGTCGCCCTGGCCGTCGGGGAGCGTCTCAAGATGCTGTCCGCGCGCAAGCAGGTGCTGTGCATCACCCACCTGGCCACGATTGCGGTGCGGGCCGACAGGCACCTGAAGGTCGAGAAGACGGCCCGGAACGAACGGACCGTCACCCAGATCGAAACGGTTACCGGGGCCGCGCGCAGGGAAGAAGTCGCCAGGATGTTGGCAGGGGACCGCAAGGGCGACACCTCCCTCCGACATGCCGAGGAGCTGCTGGAGCGGTACGGCGGGTAACGGACGGGTAGGGGAGCATGGAGAAGATCAGTCCTGAAGCGAAAAAACGCTACGCCGAGAAGATCAAGGAGCACAAGCAGCGCGTCGACACGATCCAGGAGGCGGGGCGGAAATCCGAGGCGCTCATCCAGGGCAAGCTCCGTCAGAGCGGCCTGAGCGGGGGCCGTTACCGGGTCGATACCCCGGAGGAGTATGCCTCCCTGAAGGAGATCAACCGGGAACGCCGGGAGCTGGCCGAATCGTATTTGAACCTCGTCTCGGACTTCAATCTCATGAACGACTTGTCCCTGTCGCTCCTGGGCATCAGGAACGAAGGCTACCTCAACGATGCCCGCAAGTGCTGCTACCGGTGCATCATCCTTATGGAAGAGATCGTGAGTCCCTACGTGGACGCCCCCTTCTCGGAGTACGAACAGGGCGTGGATTCCATCGAAGAGATCGGCGACCGGGAACGGTACGGCTTCGTCCGCAAGCTGGGCTTTGCCATCGACTCGGTCATCGAGGGCTTCGGGAGCAACTCCAAGTGGAGGTGGTCATTCGTCGAGCTCGCCGGGCGCTACGCGGTGATCACCAAGAACCTTATCAATCTCAAGACCTTCCTCGCACGCCTCGACCCGCGGGTCGAGGGATACTCGGAGCGGCTCGCCCACATGCAGCTCGCCCTGCGCCTGCTGCAGCAGGCCGCGGATCGCTACCGGGAAAAGTACGAGCTGTCCAAGATGAGACTGGACGACATCAAGCAGGCCATCGGTTTCCTGGCCGCGCTCAAGCGCCTTCATGCTCTCATGGGAGAGGTGGAGGAGGCGGAAATCGTCAAGAAAAAGATGGAAGTCTGGAAGACCAAGATGGAGGCCGACCAGAAAAAGCGGGAGCAGGATCAGAGGATCGCCAAGCTGCGGGGCGGTCAGGACGGCTGACCTCTGCGGAGGGTCCCTGACTCGGCCTCCTGCCTGCGTGCCGTCGTGCCGCTCCTCTTGAGATCGTGAAGGGAATCGAAGGGGTAGAGCTCTCCCAGGGTAGTGCGGGTGAGGCCCTGGGTTCCGGCCAGCAGCACCGGGAAACCTCCCGGGGCGAACTCGCTGAGCACCTGTCGGCAGGCGCCGCAGGGGGGCACCGGCTCCCGGGAGTCGCGAGCGTACACCGCGAGCGCCGCGAAGTCGCGCTGCCCGGCGGAAATCGCCGAGAAGACGGCGGACCGTTCGGCGCAGTTGGTGAGGCCGAACGAGCGGTTTTCCACGTTCACGCCCCGAAAAATCGTCCCGTCGGCGCACAGCAGCGCCGCCCCTACCCGAAACCCGGAATAGGGGGCGTACGCGTGGCTGGCGGCTTGGCGGGCCTGGTCCATCAGCACATCGCTGTCGATTTGCATCACTCCTCTCCTCTTTGGCTGCGCTTCGCTTGGCTTCGTTGACACCCCGGGTGTCGCGTTGTAGGATACGGTAGCCTCGAGCATAGACCGGGCTCCCGGGTTGCATCAATCCTGAATCTTGGCGGGAAGGCACCAGTTTCCGACATGAGCGATTCGATTTTCACGCGAAAGCGGAAGTCCCGGACCTGGATCGCAATCTCCTTCGTGCTTCTGCCCCTGTACCTGTTCCTATTTCCCCGGCCGGCCGGCCTCGAGACGTTCCTGAGACCGGTTTGGGCGCTGGACCCGCGGTCAGCGGCGGTCGACGGGGCGGCGGGAGGGGAGTCAGAGGTCCTGCCCTTCCGGGCCGGGAGCCGGTTCGGGTACGCCACCTTCGATGGGCGTCTTGCGTACAGCGCGGTGGTCCGTCATGGAGTGGCCCTTTCCCGAAGCGGGTTCATCAACTACGGAAGCCGCCCTGACCACGTGGTCTTTATGGACCCGACGGGAGACTTCCAGTACAGCGTTCGCAGCTCCGGGTATCCACTGCTGGATGTCACGGGGGAGATGCTCTACGTGGTGAGCACCGATCTTGGAGGGCTCAGACGGGTGAGCCAGGACGGCGAGGTGCTCTGGCAGGGGGAGTTTTCTTCGCCCATGACCAGCGTGGCGCTGGAGGGCGGGCAGTGCCTGGTGGGCCTGCTGGACGGACGCGCGACTCTCTTCGGGCCTGCCGGCGAGATCCTGTTCGAGATCGATCCCCCGGGAAGCCGGATTCCGGTCGTCCTGGGCACGGCCCTGGCCGGCACAGGCAGCGCGGCCCTGGTGGTTGGGGTCGACCCGCAGAACCTGATTCTGGTCGGCGGGGAACGGTACGAGTCGGTCCAAACGGTGGCCCTGGGGTCCGATTTCCGCCGCGAGGTGGTCCTGGCTTTCGGGCCGGAGGGGCGATTCCTCTACGCTGAACAGGAGGAGGAGATCATGGTGTTGGAGCCCGCCCGGGAACGCTCCGGCCGGCTGCCGCTGCCAGGGCGGCTCATGAGTCTGTCCGTGGGCAGTGAGTTCGCCGCCGCTGCCGCTGCTGCCGAAGACGGCACTGGCGGGCGTTCTCGCGGCCTGCACCTGGTCGTCTTCCGCCCCCTGGCGTCCACCCTGGCACAGGCCCGTGTTGCCGGTGCCACACTCTGGAGCCGGGCTTCCGAACGCAGCCTGTTTCTGGGGCTCGAGCAGGCGCTGCTGCGCGCCGACGTGGTGGAGCAGTGATCAAGCGGGTGTGCGCATTCGTGCTGCCGGCGCTGCTGGCCGCCGTCGGAGCCGCGGGTTTCGACTGGCCCGTGGAAAAGCTGGTCCTCACGGCGACCTTCGCGGAGCACCGGGGGGACCACTTCCACAGCGGGGTCGATCTCGGCGGGGGCGAGCAGCCGGTCTACCCGATCTCGGAAGGGGAAGTGGTGTACGTACACGAGGAGGGAGCCGGCCCGGCCTCTCTGCCCGTGGGCTTGGGCAACTTCGTAGTGCTGCAGCACCAGGGCGGGATCCGCTCCATCTACGCGCACCTCAAGGACGGCAGCGCGGCGGGAATCGGGAAGTCGGTCAACGGCGCCACACCCGTCGGAGTGGTGGGCGAGAGCGGGTACTCGGCGGGCAAGCACCTTCATCTCAGTGTCATCGACACGGAGATGGGTACCATCATCAATCCTTTCCTGGTTCTGCCTCCGCTTCCGGACAGCCAGAAGCCGGCCATCCGGGACCTGTACGTGCGCAGCGACAAGGAGCTCGTGCGGCTCGGGGATCGGGCGGCGTTGCGCCGCGGGGAGTTCGAGGTGCTCGGCAGCGTGTACGACATCCGGCCCGATGTCTCGTTCCTGTGGAAGATGGCGCCCTACAAGATCTATCTGTACCAGGACGGGCGCGAGGTGACCAGCCTGGTGTTCGACTCCCTCCACGAACGCCGCACCGAGGGAAGCCCCGACGGGTCTCTGGCCCCGGAAGTGGTTTCGGAGCTGACCCTGGTCGGCACTGACCAGGGATTTGGGCGCGTGTACGAGGAGGAGTGGCTGTACCGCTTGGGCTTCGTCACCCTGGTACCCGGGCAGTCTTCCCTCGTGGTGTTCGCGGCCGACTTTGCGGGGAACGAGAGTTCCCGGGAGTTCGTGATCAGCGTCACGGAATAGGCAGCTCTCAGCGTTGAAGACCTACTCCGAGAGGCCGGGGCGGGAGCGCACCCGCTGGATCAGGTGCCCCATGTGCGGGGCGGACGCCAGCCGGCCCTTCCTGGCGGGAGAGGGCTGTCGGTACGTCCGCTGCAGCGTCTGCGGTCTCGTGTTCCAGAACCCCCAGCCGCTGCTCGAGGACCTGCGGCACCGATACGCCGACGGCTATTTCCGATACGAGCTGGAGAACGAGCTCAACTTTTTCAACTTGATGAGGCTGGGGCTGGCGGACATACGCTTCGACCGCCTGGCTGCCCGGATTCCCCAGCCTCGGAGGTTCCTGGATGTCGGCTGCGCAACCGGGATGCTCCTGCAGCACATCGAGACACAGGGCTGGGAGGTCGAGGGGGTGGAGCTCTGCCGGCAGTCCGCCGAGCACGGGATTCGCGAGCGAAGTCTGCGCATTCACGTCGGCACGCTCGAGGAGGCGTGCTTGCCATCCGCTTCCTTCGAGGTGGTGCATTTCTCCCATCTCATCGAGCACGTTCCGGATCCCCGGGCCCTGCTCGCCGAGGTCCGGCGGGTTCTCGCCCCCGGGGGGTGGACCATCGTGACTACGCCGAACGTGGACGGCTTCCAGGCGCGATGGTTCCGGGAGCGCTGGCGCTCGGCGATCCCCGACCACCTCGTTCTCTTCTCGAAACGGACGCTGCGCGCTTTGCTCGCTCGCGCCGGGTTCCGGACCCTGGCCGTGTGCACCTGGGGCGGACTCGCCAAGGGGACCGCACCCGGGTGGATCAAGCGCCCCGCCGATGCCCTGGCCAAGCGGTGCGGCTTCGGAGACGTGGTATTGATCCTGGCGACGCCGGACATGGGGATCGCGCCCCGGGGTTGACACTCATTTTTTAATTGCCTTAGGATTGCTCTGAAGTCACCGCGGACACGGAGGTCTGAATGACCCGAGAGCGCCTCCAGCTGCTTTCCATGGAGGAGCTGCTGGCCCTGGCCCGCAGCGAGGGGTGTGAACTCTCCGAGCCTGCCGACCGGTCCACTCTCGTTGAGGCGATTCTGGACGGCCTGGAAGAGCAGAAGCTTGACCGCCAGGAGGAGAACAACTCTTACGTCCGGGTCGAGGAAACCAAGTTCGAGGTCAGCTCGGACGACGAGCTGGCCTTCGCGGGTTCGGACGCCTTCCCAATCCCGAAGCGCTACAACCAGACCCGGATTACCTTTGTGGTCCGCGATCCGCACTGGGCCTTCGCGTTCTGGGAGATCGACGACCACGATCTCGCCCGAGTCAAGAAGAGCGGTTTGGACCAGGTCATTCTGAGGGTCCACGACGTCGAGCTGCTGGAGTACGACGGCTCCCACTCCAATTTCTCCTTCGATATCCCGGTCCGCCTCGGCGATTCCAGCTGGTACATCTATCTGCCGAACCAGGACTGCGCCTACGTTCTGGAGCTCGGCATGACCCCCGGCCGGCGCTTCACCTGCTTGGCCCGCTCCAACGTGGTGCGCACGCCTCGGGAGGCGCCGGTCTCCGGCCCGCCCTGCCCGGGCGACGACGTGGATGCGGCGGGGATTCTCCTAGACCTGATGTCCGAGATGGAGGACATCGGCAGGTATGGGAGCTCGGAGATCATTCCTCAGCGCATCCTCACGGAATTGAAGGACTGAAGGCAGTGTCGAGCGGCTACCTGTCCTTGGTCTTGCACTGGCACCTGCCGTTCGTCCGGCACCCCGAGCACGATCGCTTTCTGGAAGAGGACTGGCTGTTCGAGGCGATTTCGGAGACCTACCTTCCCCTGCTCGCGGCGTTCGAGCGTCTGGCCGGGGACGGCGTGCCGTTCAAGATCACGGTGTCCGTTTCTCCGACTTTGGCGGCGATGCTCCGGGACGAGCTGCTGCGGGAGCGCTACGTCCGCCATCTGGATCGCCTGATCGAGCTCGCGGAGCGCGAGGTCCACCGGACCCGGCAGGACGCCGATTTCGGGCCCCTCGCCGTCATGTACCGTGAGCGGTTCCAGGACTGCCGCAGGCGCTTCGTGGAGCGGTACCAGAGGAACCTGCTGAGCGGGCTGGCGGCCCTGCAGGACAATGGCTGCCTGGAGATCATCACTTCCGCGGCCACGCACGGGTTCCTGCCGCTATTCGAGGTGGTCCCCGAGGCGATCCGCGCCCAGGTCGGCGTTGCGGTCCGCTCCCACGTGCGGGACTTTGGCTCCGCCCCGGCCGGGTTCTGGCTGCCCGAGTGCGGGTACTCCCCCGGGGTGGAAGAGTACCTGAAAGCCTTCGATCTGGGCTACTTTTTCGTCGAGAGCCACGGCATCCTGTTCGGCAGCCAGAGGCCCTGCCGTGGGGTCTACGCTCCGGCCTACTGCCCCAACCGGGTAGCCGCCTTTCCCCGGGACCCCGAGTCGGCCAAGGCCGTGTGGTCTTCGGAGGAGGGGTATCCCGGGGACCCCGTCTACCGGGAGTTCTATCGGGACATCGGTTTCGATCTTCCGGCGGAGTACGTTAAGCCCTTCGTGGTGGGCGAGGATATCCGCGTCAACACGGGCATCAAGTATCACGCCATCACCGGACCTGGGAACGAGAAGCGCCCGTACCGCCGGGAGCAGGCGCTCGCGCGTGTGCAGGAACACGCGGAGCATTTCCTGAGCGCCCGGCTGCAGCAGGTCGAGCGCCTGGCCGGGTACATGGACACGCCTCCGCTGATCGTCTGTCCGTTCGATGCCGAACTGTTCGGCCACTGGTGGTTCGAAGGGCCGGAATGGATCGAGGCTCTCGTGCGTCGGACCGCTGCGGCGGGAGACCGCCTGGAGATGATCCACCCCGCTGAGTACCTGCGCCGGCATCCGGACCTTCAGACGCTCCAGCCCTGTTTTTCCAGCTGGGGCAACAAGGGGTACGCGGAGGTCTGGCTGGAGGGAAGCAACGACTGGATCTACCGCCACCTCCACATGCTCGCGCGGCGCATGGAGGAGCTGGCACGGCGTTTCCCGAACGAAAAGGGGGTGCGGCGGCGGGCCCTGGATCAGGGGTTCCGGGAAATGCTCCTGGCGCACGCGTCAGACTGGGCTTTCATCATGAAGACGGGCACCACCGTGCCCTACGCCGTGCGGCGCACCCGGGAGCACATCCATAACTTCAACCGGATCTACGAGTCGGTGATGGCCAACGACCTCAATCAGGAGTGGCTCATCGGCCTGGAGAAAAAGGACAACATCTTCCCGGAGATCGACTATCGGACCTATCTCAGCGCCCCGCCGTAGGGCGTGCCTTTTCGTGTCACCGGCTCTGGCGGTCCATGCACAACAGCCGCTCCATCCGCAGCAGCTGGAGGGCCGATAGCCAGGGCTCTGAGCAGCCGCTCAGAACCAGGCGGCAGCCTTCGTCCGCCAGGGCTTGGCGCAGCATCAGGACGGCTCCCAGGATCCCGGAATCCACCGAAGGGACTCCCGAGAGATCCAACTCCACCGCCACCAGGCCCGTGCCGGGCAGGGTGAGCAGCTGCTCCTGTATCCTGTCCACGCCGTCAGCTGCGCTCAGGGCGATGGCCGTCCGGCGGCCGCTTGCGGTGCTATCCATAAATAGTGAGTGCCAATCCGATCTCAGGTACCAACCCGATAGCCGTGATACCGTGTCCCTGCAGGGACGCCCCTGCTGTCTCAGCCCCGGGAATCCTCCGGCTCTTCGCCGACCGGCTCTTGGCCGACCGGCTCTTGGCCGGCTGAATCCTCCCGGGCAGGGTCTTCGCCGCCCTCTACCGGCTCGGCCTGCGCCGACTCCGGCCGTCCCTCTACGAGGGTGAAGCGCCTGACCCGCACAGAGTCCCGCTTCTCGTCCAGCTCCTCGATCAGGGTGACGGTCTGGAACGGAATCATCAGGTGACGGGCCCCTCCGAAGGCCTTGGCGATCTCGTCGTCGGCGGGGTTGATAATCAGCTTTTTCTTGTCCGCGAAGACCAAGTCCTTGATGGAGACGAAGTACGGATGCGTCAGGTCGAGGCTGCGCGCGCTCAGCTGGACCTCCCGCTCCTTCCATTTGAAGTGCACTCTGTACAGCGACAATGGCCACCCCGCTTTGTAGGTTGATACCCCGTAGAAGATACTGGTTTTGCCCATTGGCGTCAATTTGGCCTCGGCAGGGGCCTTCAGCATAACAAATTTATAGTATTTTTTTCCGTCTACTTGGGAATTCGGCAGCTTCCCTCGGAAATCCGTGTTGACAATCGGGGCAAAAGGGATAGTATTAGGTACAAAAAGTGGGAAAAAGTGGGAAGAGTTTATAGAAAAGTGGGCGGGTGAGGCATGCTGACGGGGGAATACCGGTATTCGCTGGACGACAAGAACAGGCTGATGATTCCCGCCCGCATCCGCGCGGACATCGCCGGCAACTCGGTCGTGCTCACCCGCGGGGTGGACAAGTGCCTGTGGCTCTTCACCCACGAGGAGTGGGGCAAGGTCGTTCAGAGCCTGATCGGTTCCACCTCGCTGTTCCAGGAGAAGGCCCGGCTCATGCAGAGGAGGATCATCGCCCCAGCCCAGGAGACCGAGATCGACCGCTCCGGCCGGATCAGCATTCCCACGACCCTCAAGGAGTTCGCCGAGCTCAAGAAGGAATGCATCATCCTGGGCATCCAGAGCTACATCGAGATCTGGGACGAGGAGGGCTATCTGTCCTACCTGCAGAGCAACGAGAACCGATTCAAGGAGGCGGCGGAGGAGATCGGCAACAAGATCGCTCTGTGACATCCACGGGAGGGGAAGGTGTATGTCCACACTCCGGTTCTTCTGGAACCGGTGCTGACGCTGCTGGAGCCCGGGGAGGGGGAGCAGCTCCTGATCGACGCAACGCTGGGCGAAGGGGGGCACGCCGAAGGGTTTCTGACCCGGTACCCCCGGCTCAGGCTCTGCGGCATCGAGAAGGACGCGGGCATCCTGGAGATTGCGGGCCGGCGGCTCGCGCGCTTCGGTGATCGGGTCAGGCTGGTACGCGCGTGCTTCAGCGAGTTCTTCGAGGAGTACGACCGCTACGGCGAGCGGCCTCCGGACAGGATCCTCTTCGACCTCGGGATCTCGATGTACCACTTCGAGAAGAGCGGTCGCGGGTTCTCATTCTCCAGGGACGAGCCCCTGGACATGAGGATCGACCCGGAAGGCGGGCGCACCGCCGGGGAGATCGTCAACGAAAGCTCGCAGGAGGAGCTGGCGGAGCTGTTGCGCCGCTACGGGGAGGAGCCGATGGCCGGCCCGATCAGTCGGGCAATCCTCCGGGCGCGCGCCAAGGCCGCGATCACCACGGCCCGTGCCCTGGCGGAGGTGGTGTGGTCGGCGGTGCCGCCTTCGCGGCGCTACGGGCGGATTCATCCCGCCACCCGGACGTTTCAGGCACTGCGAATCAGCGTGAACCGGGAGCTCGAGGTGCTGTCCGCAGCCCTCGAGCACGCGTTCGCAGTCCTGGCGTCCGGGGGGCGTCTGGGAGTGATCGCATTTCACTCCCTGGAGGATCGGATCGTGAAGCGGTTCTTCCAGGAGCGGAATAAGGCCTGTACCTGCCCGCCGGACTGGCCGATTTGTCAATGTGGGGGCCAGAGAACCCTGCGTACGCTCACCCGCAAGCCGGTGTGTGCGGACCCGCAGGAGAAGGAGAGCAATCCGGCCGCCCGGAGCGCCAAGCTGAGGGTGGCGGAGAAACTTGCATGAGGCTCAAGCGGTTCGCACTCGTCCTGTTCGTGCTGTTCCTGCTCTTCTTCTTCTACCTGAACACCTGGCAGGGATACCGCTACGAACGCCTGAAGGCCCAGGTCGCGGCCCTCGAGCGGGAGCAGAAGGACTGGCTGGAGCGCAACAAGAGACTCATCGCCGGGCTGGCGGTGCTCAGCTCTCCGTCACGGGTCGCGGAGCTGGCCGAGACGGAGCTGGGCCTGCGTAAGCTGGAGCCGCAGGAGCGGCTCAAGCTGCGCTTCGGCCCCTGGCAGGAGCTGCCGCGATGAGCACCCGGACGGCTGCCCGCCTGGAAATCACGGGACAGCGGCTCGCCGAGATGGTGGGGGGCAAGCTGGCGGTGGCGGGCCCGCGCAGGATCCAGAGCGTGTCGATCGACTCGCGGACCCTGGCCCCGGGGGCCCTGTTCGTGCCCCTGGCCGGTTCCCGGGTCGAC
>JAFGFV010000377.1 GCA_016930895.1 Spirochaetales bacterium
CCCAGGAAGCTGAAGGTCCCGCCCTGGACGATCGGCAGCCTGTTCCCGATCGGGGACTGCTGGATCAGGGTCGTGATCCCCGAGACGAAGAACATCGTGGAGATCAGCAGGGCCAGCTGGTCCTGGGGCATCTGCATGGCCCCTCCGACGATGAACGGGATGATGACCGTGGCCCCGAACATGGTCAGGTACTGCTGGATCCCCAAGAGGATGGCCAGCCCCATCTTCGGGCGGCTGCCAACGGGGTAGATGACCCACCCCCTGGCCTGCACTTTCGCTGTGTCGCTCATACACAGACCTCCGTATTGGGTTACGACGGACCTGCGGTCCGCCACGCGCCCTCTTGGCGCGCTCGCGCACCTCTCAGCGCGCACCCCGCCTCTCGGCGGAGCCGGAACTCAAACAGGATCCCCTCGTCGGCGAGGAGCTAGTCCCCCCTCTCCCTCACGCAGCCCTCAGGGCAGCTGCCCGCAGATTTCCCCGTACATCTCCGGCCGGCGGTCCCGGAAGAACTGCCAACCGTCCCGAACCTCCCGGATCACGTCCAGGTCCAGGTCCGCCACCACCAGCTCATCCTTGTCCTCGCTGCCCTTCGCCAGGATCTGCCCTCGCGGATCGCAAAAATAGCTGGAGCCGTAGAACTCCCCGAACTCCCAGGGCTTCTCCAAGCCGACCCGGTTGTTCGCGCCGATGAACACCCCGTTGGCCACCGCCTGGGCGGGCTGCTCGAGCTCCCACAGGTAGCGGGACTTGCCCTTGGTAGTCGCCGAGGGGTTGAACAGGATTTCCGCCCCCTTGAGGGCCAGGATCCTGGCGCACTCGGGAAAGTGGCGATCGTAGCAGATGTAGATTCCGATCCTGGCGTAGGCGGTCTCGAACACCGGGAAGCCCAGGGTGCCGGGCTTGAAGTAGAATTTTTCCCAGAAGGCAGGATAGGTGTGCGGAATGTGGACTTTGCGCATCTTGCCCACGTAGCTTCCGTCCGCGTCGATGACCTGGGCGGTATTGTAGTACACTCCCTCCTGCTCCATCTCGTACACCGGCACGATCAGCACCATCCGATGCTTCTTGGCCAGAGGCGCAAAACGCTCGGTCAGGGGGCCTGGCACCGGCTCCGCGGTCCGGTACCACTTGATGTCCTGCTCCGCACAGAAGTAGGGCCCGTGAAAGATCTCCTGCAGGCAGAGGATTTGGACACCCTTCTTACCGGCCTCTTCGACCATGGGGACATGCTTCGCGACCATGGCCTCCTTGATCTCGTCCGGTGATCCCTCGTACTTTGGATTAGATGCCTGGATAAGGCCGCACCTGATGAGTCGAGGCATTGGCGTCTCCTTGCGGCGGGTCTTGCAGTGGCTTGATTGTAGCGTACGGCGAAAAGCGGCGTCAAGTTTTTTTTTGCGGATTGCCTCCGACGGCGGGACATGCTATACTGTTCAACTGTAAATTGAAATTACAAATTAGAATCGAAGAATTCCGGCGACCGCCGCGAGCTCGTTCGGTCCAGCGGATGGGTAGGCGCGCGCCGGGGGGAGACTTGACCTTGAGGGTCAGTTCCCCATAATGGTACGATGCGACGGCGAGGGATCCGGGTCATCGAGCTGGAGGATTTCATGTGCCGCTGCGGCTCGACCGCCTTCGACCGCAGGGAGGAACGCGGCGTTCCGGTGGAGATGACCTGCCGGAAGTGCGGCTGCCGATACTCGGTCAGGAAGCTGGAGAAGCGCATGCGGGTGTCGAACCTGCCGATGTCCTTCGGTTTCCGCAGCCTGTACTGGGACAGGATCGAAACCTCGGGGGCCTCGATTCACGGCATCACCGAGGAAGGCTACGAAATCAAAGAGCTCGACGGCTGAAGGCCGCGCGGGCGGAGCTTTCATCAGGAGGCACCATGGAGACCGTGGCGCTCAAGACGCTAGACCGTCAGCACGTCATTTACAGCTGGAAAGCCCAGGGGGCGGTGGACCCGATCATGATCGATCGGGCCGAGGGCATCTACATGTGGGACACCGACGGCAGGCGCTACCTGGACGGCTGCTCCGGGCTGCTCAACATCAACATCGGCCACAGCAACCGGCACGTCCTGGAGGCGATGAAAAGCCAGATGGAGAAGCTGTGCTACGTGGCCCCGAGCTTCGGCACGGAGCCTAAGGCCCGGCTGGCCGAGATGGTGGCCCAGGTGACCCCAGGGGACCTGGACTACGTGTTCTTCACCAACGGCGGCGCCGAGGCCATCGAGAACGCCATCAAAGCGGCCCGCTGGTACACCGGGCGCCATAAGATTTACGCCGCCTGGCGCAGCTATCACGGCGCGACCGCCGGGGCCATCACCCTGACCGGGGACCCCCGCCGCTGGCCCGCCGAGCCCGGGATCCCGGGGGTGGTTCATTTTTTCGGCCCCTACCCGTACCAGTGCCCCTTCGGCAGCAAGGACGAGGAGGAATGCGGCCGCAAGACCCTGGAGGTGCTCAAGACCCAGATCATGCTCGACGGCCCCAAAACCATCGCCGCCATCTTCATGGAGCCCATCGTTGGGACCAACGGGATCATCATCCCGCCGCAGAACTTCATGACGGGCCTGCGGCAGCTGTGCGACGAGAACGGGATCGTGCTGGTCATCGACGAGACCATGGCCGGCTGGGGACGCACCGGCAAGTGGTTCGGCATCGAGCACTACGGGATCGTCCCCGACATCCTGACCACCGCCAAGGGGATCACCTCCGGGTACGTGCCGCTCGGGCTCACGGTCCTGAACAAGAAGATCTGGGACTACTTCCAGGACAAGCCCTTTACCGGCGGCCTGACCTACTCCGGGCACGCCCTGGCCTGCGCCGCGGGCATCGCCAACATCGAGGTCTACCGAAACGACAAGCTCATCGAGAACTCCGCCAAGATGGGGGCGTACCTGGACAAGAAGCTGCAGGAGCTCAAGGCCAAGCACCCTTCGGTGGGGGATGCCCGCTGCAAGGGGCTGTGGGCTTGCATCGAGCTGACCTCGGACAAGAAGACCCGGGCGCCGCTGGCGGGATTCGCCGATTCGGTGCGCAACGTCGCCGGGGGGCTCAGCAAGGTCTTGTACGAAAACGGCCTGTATCTGTTCGCCAAGTGGGACTTCATCTTCGTCTCCCCGCCCCTGCTCATCGACCAGGGGCAGATCGACGAGATGGTGGCGGCGATCGATAAGGGCCTGGACTATACCGACTCCCTCATCAAACACTAAGGATCAGGAGGAAGCAGCAATGGCAGAGGCACAGGACAACCGCGAGGTCGCGGAGTACGTCGCGGGACTCATAGCGCGGGCGCGCAAGGCTCAGGCCACGATCGAGTTCGCCACCCAGGAGGAGGTAGACCTGATGTGCACCCGGATCGCCTGGTCCGGGGTGAGGCCGGACTTCGCCACGCCGTACACGGAGTTCTGCGCCCAGGAAACGGGCATGGGCTACGGCCCCCACAAGTACGGCAAGCAGATGACCAAGGTCAAGGGCACCCTGCGGGACATGAAGGGCAAGAAGTCCGTGGGTATCGTGGAGAACGACAAGGAGAAGGGCATCATGAAGCTGGCCAAGCCCGTGGGGGTGATCGGGGCGCTGATGCCGGTAACCAACGCCGAAGCGACTCCCTTCGTCAAGGCCCTCTCGGCTATCAAGACCCGCAATGCCATCATCATGGCCCCGCACCCCAAGGCGCAGGAAACGAACAACAAGGCCGTGGCCCAGATGCGTGGCGTGCTCAAGAAGCACGGCTGGGCGGAGGACTTGATCATCGGGGTGGAAGAGGTGAGCCTGGACAAGTCCAAGGAGCTGATCAGGCAGGTGGACCTGATCCTGGCCACCGGCGGCGGCCCCATGGTCAAGGCCGCCTACTCCAGCGGCAAGCCGGCCTATGGCGTAGGGGCGGGCAACGCCATGATCATCGTGGACGAGACCGCGGATCTCAAGGATGCGGCTGACAAGGTCATGCGCTCCAAGACCTTCGACCACGCTACCAGCTGCTCCACCGAGAACGCCCTGGCCATCCAGGAGTCGATCTACGACGAATTGCTCAAGGAGCTGCAGGCCGTGGGCGGCTACCTGTGCAACGCCGAAGACAAGGCCAAGCTGCAGAAGGCCACCTGGGACGAACGGGGCGCCCTGAACCGGGCCATCGTGGCCAAGCCTGCGACCACGATCGCCGAAATCGCGGGGATCAAGCTGCCCGAGGGCAAGAGTTTCTTCATGGTCGAAGAGACCGGCATCGGCAAGGGTTACCCCTTCAGCGGAGAGAAGCTTTCCGTGACCACCACCCTCTACAAGTGGAAGGAGTTCCCGGAGACCATCGACCTCGTGAACCGCATCTGCGAGTACTCCGGCCCGGGCCACTCCTGCGGCATCCACACCACCAACGACATGCGCATCCACCAGCTGGCCCTCGGGGTGCGGGTCAGCCGCATCATGGTACGCCAGCCCCAGTGCCTGGCCAACAGCGGGGCCTGGACCAACGGCATGCCCATGTCCATGACCCTGGGCTGCGGCACCTGGGGAGGCAAC
>JAFGFV010000378.1 GCA_016930895.1 Spirochaetales bacterium
CAGCGGCCTCTCGGTGCAGATTGACTTCGAGGAAGAGAAGGCTTTCTCGAACCCATCAACACCCAAGGAGTGCCATGGAACATGGACGCCGAACAACTCCATGCCGCTGAGGAGGAACCTCCGGGTTCGCACCGGAACCTCTCAAACCCTGCCTTCGTCGACCACCGAGAGCCAAAGGATGGGCGGGACGAACACGCTTTCCAGGCCAGTTTCCCCTTCTATGACTACGACCCCGCCCTAGTACGTAGACCCTCGCGCCGTCACAGCACACTACCGATCGGTCCTCGAGCTCAAGCGTTCCGCAAGAGGTACTATCCGGAGGTATTCGCCAGCCAGTGGAACGACTGGCACTGGCAGCTGCGCAACCGGATCCGGAGCCTCGATCAGCTGACCCGGGTTCTGGAGCTGTCGGTGGATGAGATGGCGGCGATCCAGAGGCGGACCGGGAGCCTGCCGCTGGCCATCACACCGTACTACGCGAGCCTCCTCGACCCACGGGACCCGTCCCAGCCGCTGCGGCGCACGACCGTGCCCGTGAACGACGAGTTCGTCCGCTCCCCCGGCGAGGCGGAGGACCCTCTGGGTGAGGAGAACGACAGCCCCGTGGACGGCCTGGTGCACCGCTATCCGGACCGGGCGCTGTTCCTGGTGACCCACTTCTGCTCGACCAATTGCCGCTACTGCACCCGCTCACGCCTGGTGGGCACGGAGAGCGGTCAGGCCGGAGTCTACCACCGCTGGGAGCAGGCGCTGCAGTACATCGAGCGCACCCCGCAGATCCGGGACGTGCTGGTCTCCGGCGGGGACCCGCTGACCCTCTGCGACGAGAAGCTGGAGTGGCTGCTGGCCCGCCTGCGGGCGATCAGGCACGTGGAGATCGTCCGGATCGGGACCAAGGTCCCGGTGGTGCTGCCCCAGAGGGTCACGCCCCAGCTGGTGCGGATGCTCAGGCGTTACCATCCCTTGTGGATGAGCATACATTTTACCCATCCCGACGAGATCACCCCGGAGGTGCAGGCGGCCTGTGGGCGCTTGGCCGACGCGGGGATTCCCCTGGGCAGCCAGACGGTACTGCTGGCGGGGATCAACGACTCGGTCCAGACCATGCAGAGCCTGGTGCACGCCCTGCTCCGGATTCGGGTCAAGCCGTACTACCTCTACCAATGCGACCCCATCTTGGGTTCGGCCCACTTCCGCACCCCGGTGTCCAAAGGCCTGGAGATCATTCGGGGCCTGCGCGGGTACACGACCGGGTACGCGGTGCCGACCTACGTGATCGACGCCCCCGGAGGCGGCGGCAAGATTCCGCTCCTCCCGGACAGTGTGGTGGGGCGCGAAGGGGACGACCTGCTGCTGCGCAACTACGAGGGCAAGGTCTACCGCTACCCGGACAGGATCCACGCGGGCGTGCCCGACCTCGAGGCGGTAGGGTCTCGGCTCTAACGATCACGTTGCGCAGGCCATGACGAACCGCGATAGAGTCGTCGGGGGCCCGGTAGCCGTTCTGCACGGAGCCGTGGCCCCCGACGCGCGCAAGGACGAGCTGGACGTGCTGGTGCAGGTGCAGGCGGTGTCGGACTCCCTGCGCCGTCTGGGCTTCGAGCCGGCGCCGTTGCCGATGGACCTGGATCTGGGCAAGGCGGCGGAGACGCTCCGGCGGATGCGTCCCATCCTGGTGTTCAACCTGGTGGAGTCGATCGGAGGGCGGGACCGCCTCATGGTCCTGGCGCCGGCCCTCCTCGAAGCCCTGCACCTGCCGTACACCGGCTGCAGCAGCGCGGCGGTGGCCTTGAGCGGCGGCAAACTGGCGGCCAAGCGCCTGCTGCGGCGCGCCGGGATTCCGACCCCGGCCTGGGCCGGGCCTCCCGAGCTCGAGGCCGGGGCTGCGCAGGTGAGCTTCCCGGCGCTGCTCAAGTCGGGCTGGGACCACGCTTCCTTCGGGCTGGAAGAGCTGTACGGCTCGGCACGGGAGCTGCGGGAGGCCTGGCAGGAGCGCCTCGGCGGTACCGCGCGGGAGGACGCCCCGCCCGGGGATGCTGCCCGTGCGGACGCCCCGCCCGCCATGGAGCTGTTCGCAGAGTCGTACGTGGACGGCAGGGAGTTTAACCTGTCGGTGCTCGAGGAGGAGGGCCGGCCCCGGGTGCTGCCCCCTGCCGAGATGCGCTTCGTCGACTATCCGCAAGGCAAGCCGAGGATCGTGGGGTACGCCGCCAAGTGGGACCAAGGCTCCTTCGAATACACCCACACGGTGCGCCGCTTCGACTTCGAGGCGGCCGACCGCCGTCTGCTCGAGCGCCTGGTCGGGCTCGCGCGGCGCTGCTGGGGGCTCTTCGAGCTCTCAGGCTACGCCAGGGTGGACTTCCGGGTCGACCCGGCCGGGCTGCCCTGGGTGCTGGAGGTCAACGTCAACCCCTGCCTGTCCCCCGACGCGGGATTCGCCGCGGCGGCGGAGAGAGCGGGCTTGAGCTACGACGAGGTGGTGGAGCGGCTGGTCGAGGCAGCCCTGACGCGGGGTGCCGTTGGCCCGCCGGAGGAGCCCCGGTCTGTGGCGCAGCAGGGCGTGCCGGGGGGCTGGAGCTTCCGGGACACCGTGCTTGGCGGGGACGTGGCCGCGGTGCGGGATATCGTCGAGAGCTCGGGGTTTTTTTCGCAAGCCGAGATCCAGCTGGCCGCCGAGCTGGTCCAGGAGCGCCTCGAGCGGGGTGAGGCGAGCGGGTACCATTTCCTGTTCGCCGAGCCGCCCGAGACGCCGGGCAGGCCGGAGGGCTACACCTGCTTCGGGGTCATCCCCTGCACGGAGGTCTCCTACGACCTGTATTGGATTGCCGTCCGGGGCGGCGGCCGCGGCCGGGGCGTGGGCACGGTCTTGCTGCGCCAGACCGAAGAGAGGATCCGGCGGCTGGGCGGGCGGCGGATCTACGTGGAGACCTCCTCCCGCCCCCAGTACGAGCCGACCCGGCTCTTCTATGCCAGCCGGGGTTACCGCGTGGAAACGGTGCTGGAGGATTTCTACGCTCCCGGGGACGGCAAGGTCATCTTCGTGAAGGAGATCGAGTGAAAGGTCCATCCACCACGGCGCCTCTGACCATCGGGCTCACCTATGACCTCAGGAGCCGTTACCTGTCCGAGGGGTACTCGGAGGAGGAGACCGCGGAGTTCGACAGCCCGGTCACGGTCGGGGCGATCGCCGGAGCCCTGGAGGAGCTGGGACACCGCGTGGTGCACGTCGGCAGCCTGTACGATCTGACCGGCCTCCTGGTCGCCGGGAAACGGTGGGACCTGGTCTTCAACATCGCCGAGGGCCTGTACGGCCTGGGACGGGAGGCGGTGATCCCCGCCCTGCTGGACGCGTACCGGATCCCCTACACCTTCTCCGACCCGGCGGTGATGGCGCTGTGCCTGCACAAGGGCTTCACCAAGAACGTCCTGCGGGACATGGGCGTGCCGACACCGGAGTTCGCGGTCGTGGCGGCCGAAGAGGAGCTGGATGAGCTCGACGGCCTGGGGCTGGCGTATCCCCTGTTCGCCAAGCCGGTGGCGGAAGGCACCGGCAAGGGCGTCACCCCTTCCTCCCGCATCGAGTCCGCCGAGGCCCTGGCCGAGGCCTGCCGGGAGCTTCTGGGGCGCTACCGGCAGCCGGTGCTGGTGGAGGAGTACCTGCCCGGGAGGGAGTTCACGGTGGGAATCCTTGGCACAGGCCGGCGGGCCCAGGCGGCCGGGGTGCTCGAGGTGGTGCTGCTTCCCCAGGCCGAGCAGGGGGTCTACTCCTACGCCAACAAGGAGCGCTCCGAGGAGCTGGTGGAGTACCGCACCCCCAGGGACCCGGAGGCCCGCGCCGCGGAGGAGGTGGCGCTCCAGGCCTGGCGGGCCCTGGGCTGCCGGGATGCCGGCCGGGTCGACGTACGCTCGGACCGGCGGGGCCGGCCCAACGTGATCGAGCTGAACCCGCTGGCGGGCCTGCATCCTACCCATTCCGACCTGCCCATGATCGCCGATCGTGCGGGCCTGTCCTACCTGCGCCTGATCGGGGAGATCGTGGACTCCGCGCGCCGGCGAGTCCCCGAGGGGCAGAGGGTGGAAACGGTCCGCTGAAACAAGCCCGCGGCGGGTTCGGGAGGCACCGGCGCCAGGGGGTAGTGAGGCGCGCCGGCGAGCCGGCTTGACAGCAGCGGCTTGCCGGGCTAGGTTCATGCCCATGATCCAGCGCAGGCGCCTCTCGGAGGCGCAGGCCGAGCAGGCCATCAAGAGGGGGGAGTTCGATGAATTGGTGACCGGCGCCGCCCCCCGGGTCGCGGTGGTGCTGAGCCAGGACTGGTGCGGCCAGTGGAACATGATGGACCGCTACCTGAACGAGCTGGCCGCAGGCGAAGCGGGGGAGGGGCAGGGTGAGCCCGGGGCGGTGGTGTATGACTTCCTCTACAACCGGGCCGAGTGCTTCCAGGAGTTCAAGAGCGTCAAGGAAGGAGGCTGGGGCAACACCCAGATCCCGTACGTGCGTTACTACCGCGGGGGCCGGCTGGTCGGGGAGAGCAACTACGTGACCGAGGAGCAGTTCCTGCAGCGTCTCGGGGAGGCGGAGCGGTGATGGCCGGCGAGGGGAGCGGGACCGGCGCCGCGGGCGGGCCCGGCGAGGCGATCCGGCCGGCCGTGCCGGAGGACAATCCCCGCCTGGTCGAGCTGGAGAGGGCCTGCCCCCAGGGCTCGGACCTGCTGATCGCCTCGGAGCGCAAGGACTACTTCTTCCGTTCGACCCTGTATGGAAATCACTACACCCTGGTGGCGGAGGACAGGGAGCGGGGTCGCCTGATCGGGGCCATGGCGGGCACGGTCAAGGAGGTGTTCCTGTCCGGGCGCCCCCGCAACGCCAGCCTGTTCTACGACCTGCGGGTGCACCCGGAGTACCGCCGCACGGTCCTGGGGCGGCACATGCTCCGGGTATGGAACCTGATGAACACCTGGGCCGCCGGGAACGGCTCGGACCTGCTGTTCGGGCTGGTCAAGTCCGACAACGAGAACATGCTGGCCCTGCAGCGCAAGAAAAAGGAGTACCGCTTCGTCGGGAGGATGGTGGTGCTCGGCCGCCCGGTGTTCCGGCAGAACCGGTTGAGCAGAGAGCCCCGGGAGGTGCAGCTGCCCCGGGAGAACGGGTGGATCAGCGACAAGGTCTGGGCGCACTACGGGAGCTGGCAGTTCTTCCCCACGGCCTTCCGGGGCCGCTACCTGACTCCCGAGATGGAAGCCTCGGGGCTGTTCTCCTGCTACTGCCTGGAGGAGGGCGATTCCTTCGCCTCCCTGGGGCTGTTCCGGGTCAACCGGACCATGCACACCCGGGTGGTCCGGCTGCCGTTTCGCTATCGCCTGCTGCGGCCGGTCCTCGAGACGATACGCCGGGTCGTGCCGGTGCCGCGGATCCCGGCCCAGGGGGGGATCATCTCCTACTGCCACCTGTTCAATCACTTGGCCGAGGGCCCCCGGGGCCTGGAGCTCTGGGCGGAGCTCGTGCGCTTTGCCAACAACCAGGCCCTGGCGGAGGGTGCGACCCTGCTGATGTCCGCCTTCGACGAGCACGACCCCTTCCTGCCGCTGTTCGCGCGAGGGGCCCTGAACCGGATCGACTACCTGCTGGGCTACCTGCCGTTCAAGCCGGACGTGCCCGAGGTCCTGGCTCCATACTATCCGGACATTCGGGACATGATGTAGTCCGGGGCGTCGCTTACGGCCGGCTGCCGCGCCCGCGGATCCGGCGCAGCCGCAGGGCCGCGTACACCGCCCCGGCGGCGACCCACACCACGAAGATGCCCAGAAACACGAAGCCGCCTGCGTGGGAGCCCAGGTCCACCAGCAGGATCGCGATCACGACCAGGCACAGGAGCAGGCCCACGATCGGGGCCAGGTAGTACAGCCCGCCCCGGAGCGGAAGGGCCGTCTGGCGGTAGAGCTCCGGGTGGTGCTTCTTGAGGCGCAGGGCGGCCCCCATGACGGGGATAAAGATGATGATCCCCCCCAGGGAAGCGAACACGGCGAAGGTCTCCACCCGCTCTCCCGCCAGCAGCAGGGCCGCGCCGGAGATCAGGAAGATGATGGTCAGGAACCAGTGCGGGGTCCCCAGCCGGGGGCTCACCCGCGCGAGCCCCTTGGGGAACAGGCCGTCTTCGGTGATCACGATCAGGCTCTTGGTGCCCCACAGGTAGGTGGCGTTGAGGGTGGTCACCACGGCCAGGAAGCCGCCCCCCAGGATGAAGTACACGAACGCCGGCCCCTGGAGAAAGCGCCCGGCCACGGCGGCCAGGGAGCTGTCCTGCCAGCTCGACCAGGGGGCGACCCCGGCGGCCACGACCGCGATGATCACGTAGATCACCGTGACCAGCGGGATCGAGATCAGGAAGGAGCGGGGGATGTTCCGGCGAGGCTCGATGATCTCGTCGCCGAGCTCCACCGCGGCGTTCGCGCCCAGGATGGTGAAGGTCAGGATCGAGGCGGCCACCACGAAACCTCCGAGCCCCCCGGTGAACAGGGGCCGGAAGTTCTCCATCCGTACCTGGGGAAGCCCGAAGCCCGAGAAGATTCCGAGGGCCACCAGGAGCAGCCCGACCATGATCGCCTGGATCCACATGGCGATCCGCGCTCCCAGCAGATTGGTCAGGTAGAAGACTGCCAGCAGGGCCAGGGCCACCGGGATCTTCGGCAGCCCCGGCAGCACCGCCTGCAGGAAGGTGGCCCCGGTCAGGGCGTAGAGCGGGAACATCCCGAGCACCGCCCCCAGGACGTAGCCCCACACTCCGGTAAACGAAGCCACGGGGGAGAAGAAACGCGATCCATAGTAGTAGGTGCCACCGGAGATGGGCACCGCCGAGGCCAGCATGGCCAGCACCGCCATGGCCATGGCCACCGGCACCGCCGCGGCCAGGAAGGCCAGAGGCAGGGAGGGGCCGGTCATGGCCAGGGCGATCCCGGTCAGGGCGAAGATTCCGGCCCCGATGGACTGCCCCACCTCGATGCCGACGAGATGAACCAGGGAGATGGTCCGCTTCAGATTGGCGCGCTCGGACACGGCAGGCCTCCGATATGCAGGGAATCAGCGACTCTCGGCGGCAGGAAGACTGGCCGCCAGCAGCCCGAAGGCCAGGCGGTGAACCGCCAGGCGATCCTGCAGGGGCAGGCGCGTGGGCGTCTCCACCGTGTACACCAGGTCGCTGTTCTCGAGGCGAAGATAGTTGGTCAGGGAAAGCTGCCGGGTCATGCGCATGTATCCGAGCCCCCAGCGCGGGGCGTCGATGAGACCGTCCCGGGTGCGCAGGATGACCATGTTCACGTCCTGCTCGAGCGGGTAGCCCCGGTCCCGGATCGCGGCGAGGACCCGCCGGCTTTCGGTCTCGTCCTTACGGGCGTACTGGTAGAGGTAGACCCCCGTCGCATCGGGGTCTTCGTGATGGTCGACCACCAGGTCGTAGCGCTGTCCGGCGAACAGATCCCGGAGGACGTGGGCCTCCTGGGTGGCGAAGCTCGCGAAGTCCCGGTTGATGTCCCGGCCGTCCCGGTTGTAGCGCTGGTCGTGGCTCCAGCCCCAGGGGTTGACCAGGGGGATCAGGTCCATGGCCAGGTCCGGCCAGGCCTCGGGCCGCCCGGCCAGCTCCTCGATCAGCTCCAGCACCCAGCCCGCGCCCGCCGGCTCGTTGCCGTGAACGCCGCCGGTGACCAGGGCGGTGCGCCGTGCCCCCGGAGGGCGGTAGCGCACGAGCCACAGGGGCGTGTCGAAGCCCGGATAGACGATCCGGCCGGCTTCGACCAGGGTGAGCTGATCGGAGGCGGAGTCCGCCTCGCGGAGCCTCGCCTCGAGCCCCGCGAGCTGCCGCAGCCGCGGCGGGTCCACGTCGTAGGGCTCGCGGTGTCCGCTGGCGCAGGCCCCCAGGAGCGCGAGTGCGGCCAGGAGAAGGGCCGCCGGCAGGAGCGAGCTCCAATGTGGCTTGGAGGGATCCATAGAATCGCCATTCTACGGCAGGCGCTGCGCCCTTGCAAGCTCGCCGGACGGGCTGTGTCGGACTGCCGGTGGCAGGTCAGGGCACGGTCGCCTTGAAGAGGCGCGCGGTGCCCTCGAGGCGATAGGCAGGGGCCGCGGCGGGGACGAGAATCGAGCTGCCCGGTTCGAGGGTCAGGGCACGGGGAGCTTTGCTCCCGTGGGTCCTCAGGCGGGCGGCGCCGGAGACGCAGAGGAGGATCTCCACATTTCTTCGCTTCGGGGACCGGTACCCGCGCCCGCGGGGGGGGCGGATCTCGGAGAGCAGGAACTCCCGTGCGGGGGTGCGGTATAGGGTCTCGCCGCTGGGGCGCACGCGCGGGAGCACCGATTTCGCCGGAGCGCCGTCGAAACGGAGGGTGCGGAGGAGCTCGGGGACGTCCACGTGCTTGGGGGTCAGGCCGCCCCGCAGCACATTGTCCGAGTTGGCCATGAGCTCGATCCCGGTGCCTTGCAGGTACGCGTGGGGGATGCCGGCCTCGAGGAACATGGTATCCCCGGGCTGCAGCTCCACCAGGTTCAGCAGCAGGGGCGCCAGGACCCCGATGTCGCCGGGGTAGTGCTCCGCCAGGCTCACGATCCAGCGCCGCACCGCCGGCGCAGGAACGCTCCCCTCGAGGGCCGGCTGTTCCGGCCCGGAGGCCCGGACGAGCGTCTCTGCGACCGCCTGGAGCCGGCGTCTCTCCGGGAGGGTCATCAGGGCCTGGAAGAACCCTCGCAGGCCTTCGGGCGTGGGCCGGCGGGCCAGCTCGGCAGTCTCCGGGGCCAGGGAGGGAGGTCCGGCGCTCTCGAAGAGGGCCAGGATCTCTCCGAGCGGCCGGAAACCGCACATTGCCCAGAAGGGCGTCAGGGCCGACAGCACCTCGGGCTTGTGGTTGGGGTCCCGGTAGTTGCGCTCGAAGGCGTCGAGGGGGATGCCGGCCTCGTTTTCCCGGCGGAAGCCCTCCCGGGCCTGCTCCGCGCTCGGGTGGACCTGGATCGAGAGCGGGGCGGCGGCGGCAATGACCTTGAACAGAAAGGGGAGCTCTCCGCCGAAGCGGCGGGCCGCCCTGCGCCCGAGCAGGCCTGCCGGGTCCCGCTGCACCAGCTCGTTCAGGGGGATTTCCCCGTCCTCGACCGACACCCGGGAGGGGGCCTTGGGATGCGCGCCCATCCAGAGCTCCGCCTGGGGGCGCTCCGAGGGAGAGGGAAGCCCGAGCAGCTCCGGGATGGCCGTGCGAGAGCCCCAGGCGTATTCCTGGATGGTGTTGTGGAGCACGTATGCGGACTTCAATCGCGCCTCCTGGAGGCAGCCGCCGGCGACGGGGGCCACCCGCGGCGACCGGACCGCCGTCGGCGGGTATGCATGGCCCGATGCCGGAGTGTACACTGGATGAACCCTGCCTGCACAGGCGCGGTGAGCCCCGCCAAGGAGCGTCGAGCCATGGGCGATGCTCAATCTGTCACCGTCTCGCTTTCCCCTCTGCTCGAACGTATCGGCGTTCTGGAGGAGCTGGAGGGCGGGTGGAGCTTGAGCGCGGAGGAGATACGGGAGCTCTTGGGGATCAGGCCCGAGCAGTTTCTGCGCACGATCTACGCCGCCGACCGTAGCGGTCACCCGCTGGTCGGGGCGGCGGCGGCGACCGCGCGCTTCTCCCAGGAGAACATCTGGGAGTTCGTGGCCCTGGTGGAGCTGTTCTGCGGAAGCCGGACCGAATCCCGCCTCCAGGAGGCGGGAATCTTCCTGACGCACCCGCAGCAGGTGGAGCTCATGGGGATCTTCATCGCTGTGTGTTCCCGCGCGGTGCGGGCTCGCGCGGTGGACTCCAGGGAGTTTTCGGCCATGCTGGCCGTTTTCGGGCGTTTCGAGCGGGCGCGGGCCTGCTACCTCGACCAGCACTTTCCGCTGGAAGAGCTGATCGAGAGCGCCGTGGAGCAGTACTGCGCGGGCCGCCGCTTCGGCATCCCGACGCTCGCCCGCAGGAACGCGAGGGGCCTTCTGGGGTACTTCTTCCAGAAGCACCTGCTCGACCGGCACCGGCTGCTCTCCGGGGTGAGCGCGGCCCTGTTCGCGCAGGCGGTGCGGGAGGGGTACGCGCAGCGGCCCCGAGCGCAGGGCGGCGGCACGCGCGCAGGCGCGGCAGCGGGCGCAGGCGGGCCCGGCGGGGCCGATCGGCCCGGGAGCGTGGGGCCCACCGCGTTGGAGCGGGCGCGCGGCCTCATGGAGCTCGGGGTCGGCCCCCTGGACCCGGCGGTCCTGAAAAGGCAGTACAAGCGCCTGATGAAGCGCTATCACCCGGACGTGAATCCCGCAGGGCTTCGGCGTTGCCAGGAGATCAACGCCGCCTACGCGCTGCTCCTGTCCAGCGCGTGAGTGTCGAGCGGGTGGGGCCCGGGAGGGTCACCGCCCGGAGCCTTGTCCCTCGCCGCCGTGGAAGGGTATCCTGGCGGCGTGAACATCGTGACAGCAGTGCAGGAAGCGGCCCTGGGACTGGGGCGGGAGCTCCGGGTGGCCCGGACGGCCGTGGGCGGGATCTACGTGGCGGTCCAGCTCGAGGACGGGAGCTCAGGGGTGGGGTTTCGCTTTCCCGGGGGCGAAGGTTGCCATCGCGGCATGGGGCCGGACCCGGAGGGGTGGGCCCCGGGGCCCGCTGACCCGTGGGCCGGCAAGGACGTCCGGGAGCTGATCCCGCTGCTCGGGGGAGAGGACCTGGTGCAGTCGGCCCTGGCCCTGGCGACCATCAACGCGATGTGCACGGGAGGATCGGGGCTTGCCGCCGCCCCCCTTCCCGGGGACGTGCTCGAGCACGTGGAGCTGCGGGAGGGCGACCGGGTCTGCATGGTAGGCTGCTTCCTGCCCGTGGTGGCCCGCCTGGAGGAGCGCCGCATCGAGGTCGTTTCGGTGGACCAGCGGCCGAGGCCGGGTGCCCTCCCGGCCGAGGATGTGGAATCGGTCCTGCCCAAAAGCCAGGTGGCGCTTGTCACCGCGACCTCCCTGGTCAACGCTACCCTGGACCACCTGCTCGAGCTGGCCTCCGGGTGCCGCAGCGTGGCCCTGCTCGGTCCCTCCACGCCCATGCTGCCGGGAGCCTTCGCATCGACCCCCGTGCGGCTGCTCTCCGGGATCCGGATCTCCGACCCAGCACGCGTGCTCGAGATCGTGGCCGACGGCGGGGGGTTCCGGGACTACCGCCCCCACGTGGTCAAGATCAACCTGGCTTCGTAGGCTTCCGGGGCCCGCGCACAGGCGGGCGCGGATCCTTGACGGCCGGCAGGTTCCATCCTACAACCATAGGATATCGCCGTGCCCTCGCGAGGAGGTGGATGCCATGGACCAGGCTCAGAGCGGAAAGCTTCCCGTTCGCGTCAAGCTGGGTTTCGGGGTGGGAGACCTTGGCGGCAATCTCTACTTCACGGTCATCGCCTTCTGGATGCTCAACTACCTGACCGACACTGTGGGCATCTCCGCGGGAATGGCCGGGATCGTGGTCATGATCGGCAAGATCTGGGACGCGATCACGGACCCCCTGATGGGCTACATCTCCGACCGGACCCGCAGCCGCTGGGGGCGCCGCCGCCCGTACCTGCTGTTCGGCAGCGTTCCCTGGTTCGCAGCCATGATCTTCATGTTCACCAACCCGCGCCTGCAATCCCAGGCCGGGTTGTTCGCTTGGGGGGTGATCGCCTACTGCCTCCTGTCCACGGCTTTCACGGTGGTCAACGTGCCCTACTCCTCTCTGACCCCGGAGCTGACCAAGGACTACCACGAGCGCACCAGCCTGAACGGCTTCCGTTCGACCTTCATGGTCATCGGCACCCTGCTGGGGGCCGGGGCGGCCCTGCCGCTCATTGGCGCCTTCCCGAACAAGAACATCGGCTTCACGGCCATGGGGGCGATCTTCGGGGCCCTGATGATGGCGGTATCCCTGATCACCTTCTTCGCCGTGCGCGAGCCGCCTCTGCCGGAGAAGGGCAAGTCGATGATGGGTTTCTTCAAGACCTACGCTCACGTCTTTCGGAACAAGCCCTTTCTGTTCATCGTCTTTACCTACATGGGCAACATCACCGCGGTCACCGTGGTGAGCGGGATCATGATTTACTACTTCAAATACCTCTTCGACAACGAGGGCATGACCACCGTGGGGCTGCTGATCCTGCTGGTCACCGCCATGCTCTTTATCCCCCTGTCGGTGCTCGTGTCCCGGCGCATCGGCAAGAAGACCACCTACGTGATCGGGATGCTGATCATCGCCGCCGCCTGCATCGTGATCTTCCTGCTGGGCCACGTGATCGGCCTG
>JAFGFV010000379.1 GCA_016930895.1 Spirochaetales bacterium
GGAACGTTCACCGTGTAGCCCTGCCCCTCCCCTCGCCCGATCTCTTCCACCCGCCCGGTACCGGGATAGTGGGGGTACTGGTGGGTGGACATGTACAGCACCCGGGGCGTGTCGTAGAAGCTGTGCATGGTGCCGTTGCCGTGATGCACGTCCCAGTCCACGATCAGGATCCGCTCCAGGCCCCGGGCCTCCAGGGCGTGGGCCGCCGCCACCGCGATGTTGTTGAAGATGCAGAAGCCCCGGGCCTGATCGGCCTCGGCATGGTGCCCCGGGGGCCGCAGGAAGGCGAAGCTGCCGGCGGCGCGTCCCTCCAGCAACGCGTCGACCGCCGCGATGGCTCCCCCGGCAGCCCGCACCGCCGCCGCCCAGGAGTCCCGGTTGGCCGAGGTGTCCGGGTCGAGCACGGTCTCATCGCGCTCCCGGGTGGCCTCGATCCGACGGATGTAGCCCTCCGTGTGGATCCGGGCCAGCTCCTCGAAGCTCGCGTCCCGGGCAGGGACCTCCTCCAGCTCCCCTCGCCGGGGAAAGGCGGCGAGCATTCCGTCGATGGCCTCGAGGCGCTGGGGGGATTCCGGGTGCCAGGGCCCATTGGAGTGCTTCTTGTACAGGGGATCCCGGACGATGGCTACCTTCTCCATGGGTTCCTCTTCCTGCAGAGATCGACTATCATGACCTGCGGGCTCCATGATACGGGAAGCCCGGGCAAGATGCAATTCGCCGGAGCCTGAGATATGGGACGGTTCCCACCGGTCGTTCGCTTTCTGATCGCCTTCGTGCTGCTGACCCTGCTGGTGGCCGCCGGGACCCTGGGCTATCACTGGATCGAAGGGTGGCCCCTCGGCGACAGCCTGTACATGACCTTCATCACCATGACCACGGTGGGCTTTCAGGAGGTGCGCCCGCTCTCTGCCCAGGGGCAGCACTTCACCATCATCTTCCTGGTCCTGAGCATCAGCACCTTCGGCTATTCGGTTACGGTGTTGATCTCGTTCATCTTCGAGGGCCAGATCGTTCAGGCGGTGCGGGAGCGGAGAATGAAGAGAAACGTACGACGGATCAAGGACCACTACATCATCTGCGGGGGAGGGGACGTCGGGCGCGAGATCGCCCGGGAGTTCCAGCGCGCCAAGGCAAAGTTCCTGGTGGTCGATCGCAACCCCCAGGCCTCGGAACTGGCCCGGGACGAATCGGTGATCTTCCTGGAGGGAGATGCGAGCGACGACGAGGTCCTGATCGAGGCCAACATCGAGCGGGCCAAGGGGCTGATCGCGGCCCTGCCGGACGACGAGGCGAACGTGTTCGTGGTCCTGACCGCCCGGCAGCTGAACCCAAAGCTCATGATCGTCTCCCAGGCGAGCGAGCGCCCCACCTTCCGCAAGCTGCTCAAGGCCGGGGCCAACCGGGTGATCTCTCCCAAGGAGATCGCCGGACAACGCATGGCCTCCTTTATCCTGCGACCCTCCCTGGTCAATTTCCTGGACGTCATGGTGGGGGGCGAGGAGCTTGGCATGCGCATCGAGGAAGTGCCGGTCAAGGGCGGTTCCCCCCTGATCGACAAGAACCTCCGGGAGGCGGGGATCGGCCAGCACACCGGGGCCATCGTCGTGGGGATCAACGGCCCCGACGGCCGGACCCGGGTCAATCCCAACAGCACCTCCACCCTGTCCTCCGTGACGCTGAAGGAGGGGGATGTCCTGATCGCCCTGGGCACGGAAGACCAGCTCGGGCGGCTGTCGGATTTCGTCAAACGTGGCAAATAGGGCCGGCTGCCGGGGGCGGCGGTCGGCTGCGGCGGGCGCAAGCGCCGACGGCTGCGGCGGGGACGAACGCCGGCGGCTTGCCCGGGGCGTTGGCGCGCTGGCCCGTTGGCCCGTTGGCCCCGGGCCTTCACTCCACGCTGCGCAGGAACACGGGTGCGATCAGGTTCTCCACGGGGGCGTGGGAGTCGGTGAGCACCAGCGGCCCGTTGCGGCGCCGCAGCTCCTCCAGGTGCGACTGCGCCAGCCGGTAGCCCACCACCCTCCCGTCGGGGGCGCGTAGGGTCCCCTGCTCCAGGGGCAGCCGACAGGCGGCCAACACGAAGGTCGAGCGGGACTCCTCCCGGTGGGCCGGATCGTGGAACACCGCCACGTGGGGGAACACCTCCCGCAGGGTGTTCCGGTATGCGTTCAGGAACCGGCCCAGGCAGAGGATGTCGACGCAGTTGGTCATGAGCAGCCCGTCCTCCTCGAGCAGGCGGGCGAGCGTGGCCGTGAACTCCCGGGTGGTCAGATGATAGGGCACCGAGAAGGAGTTGAAGGCGTCGATGTACACCAGGTCGTAGCGCGGGCCGTCCTCCCTGCTGGCCAGGGCGTGGACGCGGTTGCGGGCGTCGGCGGCCACCGGCTCGAGCCCCGGGCCCGGCTCCAGACCGAAATAGCGTCCGGCCACCTCCAGGACCTCCGGGTCGATCTCCACGACCTCGTGGCGGCTGCCCGGGTAGCGGCGCTGGAGCACCGAAGGATAGACGCAGCCCCCTCCGCCCAGGGTCAGGGTGGAGAGGCCACGCCCCGCGCCCCGGAGGAGGTTCGCCCGCTCCCGGGTCAGGGCGTCGAAGATCCGCTCGTACTCGTACAGGAGCTCGTCCGGCGCCTCGGGATCGTAGCGGTTGTGGATCAGGCCATCCTGGATGAGCTGCCGCTCCCACCGCGCGCCCCGGGGCACGTCCCGCACCTGGATGTGTGCATACAGGGAATCCGTAGAAAACAGGAGGCGGTTGTCCCCCTCCCCGGCGTCGTACAGGGCGAAACCGCGCTGGGGGGTGTACACAAGGCTGGCGGCGAGCCCGACCGCCGCCAGCCAGGCCGCGGACACCACCCGGTAGGGGCCCATCAGCAGAGCCAGCGCGGCCAGCAGCCCGCCCACCACGACGACGATCGTCGTGATCCCCAGCAGCGGGATCAGGACGAACCCCGAGAGAAAAGTGCCCACGATGCTCCCGATCGCCGACATCGCATAGATGCTCCCCACCGTGTTGCCCACCCGGAGGCTGTCCTCGAGGGCGTACTTGGCCATGACCGGCGAGATGGTCCCCAGCGCCGTAGAGGGCAGGAAGAAAAGCACCACGATCAGCAGGACCGAGCGCGCCACCATGGCGGCGGTGACCCCGGCAAAGCTCCCCAGGTCCAGGACCCGGTACAGCAGCAGGTCGAGGAGCAGGATCAGGAAGGTCAACAGGGAGGCGGCCAGCAGCAGCCAGGGGATGAGCCGCCGGGGCCGGTAGCGGTCGGCCAGACGCCCGCCCAGAAAGTTGCCCAGGCTGATCCCCCCGAGCACGACCCCGATGATCCCGGTCCAGGTGTACAGCGAGCTGCCGAAGTACTTGGACACGAGACGGCTCGCCACCAGCTCGATGATCATGACCCCCATGCTGCTGAAGAAGACCACCAGATGGGGGAGATAGCGCCTGAGGCTGCCTCCGGTGCCCGCCGCGCCGCCTGATCCGCCTGAGCCGCCCGAGCCCGCGCCGCCCGAGCCGGCGCGTTCCGGGCTCATCAGACCCGCACCTCCATCAGGTCGAAGCCGGCATCCTCCAGCTGCTCCGGGGTGACGTTTCCCCCGGCCTCCAGGATCTGACCGAGGCGGATGAACTCCCGCGTGCGCCCGATGCCAGCCGCGGCCTTCAACCTACCTCCCTGGTAGTAGCCGGCCAGGAAGTTCCCGCCGGCCACGTCGCCTCGCACGGCGATCCGATCGAAGCTGCGGGCATGACCCACGTAGCGCAGGGACTTTCCAAACTGGCGGCTCCAGAAGAACGGGATCTCCCGGTAGGGCTCGTCGGAGCCGAGCATAGTCCGGGCGGCATGCTGTCCCTGCCGCTCCGCCTCCACCCAGTGCTCCACCCGACGCGCCTCGCCCCCCAGCGGGTCGGGAACCACGGCAATGTCCCCGGCGGCGTAGACACCCGCGGCAGCAGTCTGCAGCCGCCCGTCCACAGGCACCGCGCCGTCCCTGACCAGCCCGCTGCCCTCCAGGTACTCCACCGCCGGCGTGATCCCCACGCCCATCACCACTAGGTCCGCCTCCAGGGAGGTGCCGTCGTCGAACAGGACCCGCTCGACCTTGCCCGACCCCGAAATTTCCTTGGCGGTGCGCCCCAGGTGGAAATGCACCCCGTTCTCCTCGTGCAGCGCCTTGAGCCGCTGCCCCACGCCGTCCCCGAAGATCCGGGCTAGAGGCAGCTCCTCCGGAGCGGCCACGTGGACCTCCAGGCCCCGGGTACGCAGGGCCACGGCCGCCTCCAGGCCGATGAAGCTGGCGCCCAGGATCACCGCCCGGCCGGGGCCATCCCCGGCGCCGCCGCCGTCCCCCGCGCCGCCGCCGTCCCCGGCGCCAGCCCCGTCCCCCTTCTCCGCCGCCGCCACGGCCGCCGCAACCAGGGCCTCGGCGTCCGCCAGGCTGCGGAGGAGGAACACCCCCGGAAGCTCCGCTCCCGGTACCGGCAGGCGCCGGGGAACCCCTCCGGTGGCCAGGAGGATCGCGTCCCCCCGCAGCGTCTCCCCGTCGGCCAGGCGCACCGTGCGGGTCTTGGGCTCCACCCCCACCACCCTCCGGCCGGTCAGCACCTCGATCTGGAGGCGGGCGTAGAACTTTTCGCCCCTGAGGGGCAGCCACTTGGCGGGGGCCTCCCCGCTCAGGAAGTCCTTGGAGAGCATGGTACGGTCGTAGGGCCCGGCCTCCTCAGCGGTGATCATCACGATCCGGCCACAGAACCCGCCGCGGCGCAGGCCTTCCGCCGCCGCGTTGCCCGCGGCCCCGGCGCCCACGATCAGGAAAGTCCGCTCATCCTGGCCCTCGGGCATCGGGATCGTGCCCTTGCCCGCCGGCCGGACCCATACCCCCCCGTCTTCCACCTTGACGTCGTAGGTCGGCAGGTCGTTCAGGGCCGGGGCCGCCAGCATCCGGCCGTCCCTCACGTCGAAACGCGCGTTGTGCCAGGGACAGGTTACGATGTGCCCCGCCAGGAGGCCGTCAGTGAGCGGGGCGTGATAGTGGCTGCACTCATTGCCGCAGGCGTAGATCCTCCCCTCCGAGCGCACCACCAGGAGCTTGGCTCCCTCGACCTCCACCGCCACCGGAACTCCGTCGGCCAGCTGCGCTTCGTCGAGCACTCTCGTCCACTCGCCACTGTCCATCCAGGCACCCCCCTCTCTCACGGATTTATTGCTGTGATATTGCTTTGAACATAATCAGCGCTGCCGGGGGGAGGCAACCCCCGCGCCCGGGCCCGCCCGACCGCAGGACCCGCCGACCCGACGGCTCAGCGCCGCTTGCGCCGCCTGGCGGAGCGGGCCCCGGCAGCCACGCCAAGCACGAGGCCGGCCACTGCTCCCACCCCGCCGGAGACGAGGATGTTCTTCCGGATCGTCTCGATGCCGGTCACCTTCTTGACCAGCTCGTCGAGGACGTGACGCGTGGGTCGGAGCAGGGCCTTGAGGCTGACGTAGCCCCCTTCCGTGCGGGCAAAGATCAGGTAGCCCACCACCAGCCCGACGACGGCCAGGACGATGATCAGCACGATGATCTTCCGCATTCCCTACCTCCTGAGATTCCCGGGCCCGCGCGCCGGAGCAGGCTCCCGGGCGCGTTCCCTGAGGTACAGATACAGCTTGGCGTCCAGGAGCCGATCCTGGCGGCGGCACTCCTCGAGAAAGCTCGCGAACTCCCCGGGCTCGACAAGACGCACCGTGATGCGCTCGGACCCCTCCGGGGCCGGCTCGGCCGCCGGCCGCTCGCCCACCCTCATGAACACCATGTGGATGGTCTCAGTCGCCAGACCGGCGGTCGTCGAGACGCCCGGACCGATCTCCAGGACCTCCCCCTCGAACCCCGTCTCCTCCCGCAACTCCCGGTGGGCCGCCGCGGCCAGCTCTTCCCCCGGGTCCACCAGACCGGCGGGGAACTCCACCACCGGCTGCCCCATGGGCACCCGGAACTGTTCGATGACCACCAGGGAGTCGCTGTCAGCGGTAAGGGCCGCGATCACCACCGCCTGCTGTCCCCCGGGCCTCTCGACGTACGTCCAGCGGCCCGTCCTTCCGTCGCAGTCGCGGTAGGTCCTCTCCTTGAGCACGGTCCAGCGCTGCTCGTGGAGGACCCGTTCCCCGGTAATCTCCATGGTCTGGCCGTCAGCCCTCACGGCTGATGTGGTCGGTCAGGTCCTTGAAGAAATCGTACACCGCCCGGTAGACCTCCTGGAAATGGTCCATGGCCGCTTGCGCGTGCTCCAGGGTGAAGTGCTCGTAGGGGGTCCCCTCCGGCAGCGCGAAGGGATAGCGAGTCGGGACGTAGAACAGGTCCAGGAACGAGCAGGCCTGCGCCAGCTGGACGAAACGTCCCTCGTGTTCGGCGCAGCGGGACGCCAGGCGGGCCGTCGAGTGGCCGAAGAGGCTGCGTGCTCCTTGCAGGCAGAGATAGGCCTTCAGGATCTTCTCGGCGGCCTGGTGGAACAGGAAACAGGAAACCTCGAAGTCCCCAGCCGCCGCGTTCCTCTCTGCAGTCTTGCTGTCCTTGGCTCCCTGCAGATACCACCGCAGCGCTTCGCGCTCATTGCCGTTCATAGACAACCCTTCCTTCCGCCAGCACCTGCTCGACCAGGGGATTGCCGGCCCGGCGCTGGCTCTCCAGCTCCGCCGGAGTCATGACCAGCGGCTCCAAGGCCACTTCCGTGACCGACACCTTCTTCCTGAGCTCGTGGGCCCGGTACAGCCACTCTCCGGCCTCCGGCACGAGCACGCACAGGTTCAGGTCGCTCTCCTCGTGGGGGGCACCACGCGCGTACGAGCCGAACAGGATCACACGGTCAGGCGACACGGCCGCCACGAGGCGCTCGATGATGTCGCGAAGCTGCTCCTCGCTGAGAATTCCCACCACCTCCATACCCTCGCAGTCTCCAGTCTACAGGCTCTCGGCCCTGCATGTCAAAACGCCGCCTCCCGGGACAGAGGCTCCCATCTGACGGGACACCCGCCGACGGGGGCAGGCTACTTGCGCGGCTCGGGGCCCGCAGCCTTGAACTCGAGAGAAGCGGAATTGATGCAGTACCGCAGCCCCGTGGGCGCCGGGCCGTCTGGAAACACATGGCCGAGATGCCCGCCGCAACGCGAGCACAGGGCCTCGGTGCGGCGCATGCCGAGGGTGTGGTCCTCCTCGGTATCCACCGCTTCCTCGGCCACCGGGGCGTAGTAGCTGGGCCACCCCGTTCCGGAATCGAACTTGCTGTCCGAGCTGAACAACGGGTTGCCGCAGGCAGCACAGACGTACAGCCCCTTGGCGTGATGATCGTGGTACTTGCCCGCGAAGGCCCGCTCGGTCCCCTTTTTCCGCAGAACTCGGTACTGCTCAGGGGTCAGAACGGCCCTCCACTCGGCGTCACTCTTGGTTTCACGGTGCCTGGATGACATGCGCATCTCCAATCCTCTGCGTGACCGGCGACTTGCCCCCGGATTCCGCCCCGCCATCGGCGGGAGGCAGGAACAGGGTGTGCCGCACCTTGCGGTCCAGAATATGCTGAATCGGGTAGCGGCCGCTCGCTACGATCGTGGTGATCCCTTGCGAGATGGCGAGCTTGGCAGCCTGGACC
>JAFGFV010000380.1 GCA_016930895.1 Spirochaetales bacterium
AGTGCGGCTATAGTAACGCCAGGAGAAGGAGCGGCGGGTGGCCACAACCCGGGCGGCAAAGCGGGCGGCCCTGTTCATCGGCGAGCGCTGGGCCGTGTTCTTCCTCATCCTCCTGCTGGTCGTCTTCGGCCTCGTCGCGCCCAACTTCTTCGCGGTCAAGAACTTCTCCAACATCCTGTACTACGCCACGACCTACCTCCTCCTGGCCGCCGGCGAGACCTTCGTGATCGTCTCCGGGGGGATCGACCTGTCCGTCGGCTTCGTGATGGGCCTGGTCTCGGTGGCCTCGTCGATGATCATGCGGGACCTCTTCGCGGCCGGGGTCGCTCAGCCGGCCTGCATGGTCATCGGCGCGGCCGCGGGCCTGATCCTCGGGCTGATCCCAGGGCTGATCAACGGGATTCTGGTGGCCCGCTTCCGCGTTCCCCCCTTCATCGCCACCCTGGGCATGTACGGGGTGGCCAATGGGGTGGCTCTCAACCTGTCCGAGGGCTTCCCGATCACCTTCCTCCCCCCCCGGGCGGGGGAAATCGGCAACAGCTTCCTGGCCTACGTCCTCCCGGGGAAGTACTTCGGCTTCTTCCGCCGGCCGGCGGGCATGAGCTCGGTAGAGCTGCGGGAGCTCGTGGGCATCGTCCCGACCACCGTGATCGTAACCGCCGTGGTGCTTGCCGTGTTCGCCTTCCTCCTGGTGCGCACCCGCTTCGGGCAGCACACCTATGCCATCGGGGGCAGCCAGGACGCGGCCCTGCGGGCCGGCATCAACGTTCCGGCGCATCTGGTGCGGATCTACGTAATCTCCTCCTGCTTTGCCGCGATCGCCGGGGTGCTGTACGTGTTTCGCGCCGGGATCGGCAACTTCACCACCATGGGCGCCTCCTACGAGCTGTTCGCCATCGCCGCGGTGGTCATCGGGGGGGCGAGCCTCTTCGGCGGCAAGGGCGGGATCGGAGGGACGATCATCGGGGTGCTGATCCTGATGACCCTGGAGAACGGGCTGAACATCATCGGGGTGCAGGCCTTCTACCGCTACATAGCCACCGGGGTCATCCTGATCCTGGCGGTGGTCATCGACCAGCTGGCCCCGGAGCGGGAGGCTATCCGTGCCTGAGCGCAGCCGCGCCGCAGTGGGGGCCGGCCCGTCGCCCGCCGGCCCGTCGCCCGCCGGACCGTCGGCCGCCGGACCGTCGGCCGCGGTGCAGTGGATCGGCCGGAACTGGTCGCTGATCTTCCTGGTCCTCGAGCTCGCCTTGTTCGGGGTCTTCGGGCTGCATTTCTTCTCCGCCGAGAACCTGCAGAACATCCTGGTGGCCGCCACCACGGTGCTCCTCCTGGGGGTGGGCGAGACCTTCGTGATCATCTCCGGCGGGATCGATCTGTCGGTGGGGTTCGTCATGGGCTTCGCGGCGGTGAACTGCGCCAAGGTCATGGTCCTGGTCCAGGGCGCGGGACTGTCGGATTGGGCGGCCATCCTGCTCGGGGCGCTGGCGGCGGTCCTGATCGGCCTGCTCCCCGGACTGGTCAACGGCCTGCTCGTGGCCCGCCTGAACGTGCCCCCCTTCCTGGCCACCTTCGGGATGTACGGGATCGCCTACGGCTTCTCCGAGATCATCTCCGAGAACACCCCCATCTCCGGGCTGCCCGCCCTGACCGGGACCATCGGCAACGGCTCCCTGCTGTATGTCCTCCCGGGCAAGTTCGTGCGCCTGTTCGCCAGGCCCGACGGGCTGGCTCCCCTGGAGCTGCGCCGGGTGGTGCCGATCCTGCCGAACATCGTGGTCATCACCCTGGCCTTCGTCGGGATCTTTGCCTTCGTGCTGGCACGCACCCGTTTCGGTCAGCACACGTATGCCATCGGGGGGAGCCAGGACGCGGCGGTGCGGGCCGGCATCAACGTGCGTGGGCACCTGACCCGGGTGTACATGCTGTCCTCGCTGTGCGCCTCGGTGTCGGGGGTCATCTTCGTGCTGCGGTACGTGACCGGCCGGGCGGACGCCGGCAGCGCGCGCATGCTCGACGCGGTGGTCGCCGTGGTCATCGGGGGGGCCAGCCTGTACGGGGGCACGGGCACGATCCGGGGAACCCTGGTCGGGGCGCTCATCATCGCCACCCTGGAGACGGGGATGGTCAACCTGGGGATCCCGACCTTCAACCGATACATCGCCATCGGGGTGATCCTCGTGGTCGCGGTCCTGATCGACCAGTTCTTTCCCGAGCTCATCGAAAAGGACTGACCTGCAAGGAGACGAGGCAGTGGAACCGATCCTGAAGGTGCAGAACCTCACCAAGCGCTTCGGGGGCCTGACCGCCGTGGACCAGGTGGACCTGGAGGTGATGCCCGGCGAGGTCGTCGGGCTATTGGGGGACAACGGCGCCGGCAAGTCCACCCTGATCAAGATGGTCTCCGGGGTCTACCACCCGGACGAGGGGCAGATCTTCTTCGAAGGCGAGGAGCTGCGCCTGGGCAGCCCCATGGACGCCCTGCAGAAGGGGATCGAGACCCTGTACCAGGACCTGGCCCTGGCGGAGAACCTCAACGTCTACGCCAACATCTTCCTGGGCCGGGAGCCGACCACGCGCTTTCTCGGGCTGATCCCGGTGCTGGACCACGACCGCATGCACGGGGAAGCCAAGAAGGTGCTGGAGCGGCTGGACATCGACATCCCCTCGCTGCGCAGCAAGATCAAGAACCTCTCGGGCGGGCAGCGGCAGGCGGTGGCGATCTCCCGCTCGATCTACTGGAACGCCAAGCTCCTGATCATGGATGAGCCCACCGCCGCCCTGGGGGTCGCGGAGCAGAAGAAGGTCCTGGACCTGGTGCGCACCCTGCGGTCCCAGAACATCCCGGTCATCATCATCAGCCACCAGCTGTATGACATCTTCGCGGTCTGCGACCGCCTGGTGATCATGCGCCGCGGCAAGAAGGTGGCCGAACGGGCCACCAAGAAGACCACCCCGGACGAGGTCGTGGGCCTGATCATCGGCTCCGACCTGGCCGAGCGCCTTGAGGGGGCGGACTAAAGACCCGGGCCCCTCGCACGCCGGGCCCGGGCAGCGGCCGTCGGGCGCCGCGCCCCTCGAGTCGACCTTCGCGCAGTACGAAGAACCGGGAATTTTGAAGTGCGCACTGCAAAAATGCGGGAAACTCTGAACCCTCGAGACCCCCACCCTGGTAAGCCGCGCCGTTCCCAACGCTCAGATGGTCCTCGACTCGACGATCCCCGCCTCCACCGGGGTGCACAGGATCCGGAGCTCTTCCCCGGACCGCGGGGCGACCGAGCCGTCGGGGTGCTTGCGCAGAGTCGTCAAGGTCCCGGGAAAGTGCATGGTGGGCTCGCGGAACAGGACCTCCCGCAGAGCGGTGCGCTGGAAGCCCCCGGCGAAGAACGCCAGGACCATCCGACGCGCACGCAGCACGTCGTGCGGACCGATCGTCACCGCGAAGGGCGGCACCGCGGCGCGGTCTCCAGAGCCCGCCACCAGGGCGTCC
>JAFGFV010000381.1 GCA_016930895.1 Spirochaetales bacterium
CCGATCGACCGTGCCATCGAGCGGGGGGAGCTCGGCGGACAGACGCAGGGCTTCCTGGAGCTGGTACGCGAGGTCAAGGAATTCTCGGTCGACGAGCTCGGGCTGGAAGCGGACCGCAACTACACCCGCTACGTCGAGCTGGATCGGGGCTACCTGGTGGACGTGGTCTCCGCCGCCCAGCCGGACTCCCTGACCCCCCACCTGTGGCGGTTTCCCTTCTTTGGCGCGTTTCCCTACAAGGGGTACTACGCGCGGGAGGATGCCCTGCGGGAGGCACGGCGCCTGGAGCGAAAGGGGCTGGACGTCTGGGTGCGCAAGGTGGACGCTTTCAGCACGCTGGGGTTCTTCTCGGACCCGGTGTACAGCTTCATGAGCGATTACAGCGTCTTCGACGTGGCCAGCCTGATCGTCCACGAGCAAACCCACGCCACGCTGTTCCTGAAGAACCATGTCCAGTTCAACGAGGAGCTGGCCACCTTCGTGGGCTGGGAGGGGGCCCTGGAGTTCCTGGACTCACGCTTCGGGCGCGAATCGCAGGAATACCGCGCGGCGGTCGACCGCCTGGCTGACTGGCGGCGCTTCAACCAGATGCTTCTGGGACTGCACGGGGAACTGGACCGTGCCTACCGGGAGGCAGGCAGCCGCGAGGCTGCTGTGGCTGCCAAGCAGCGCCTGGTTGCTCGCTTCAACGAGGCGGTGCGCTCGGAGGTCTTCCGCACCGAGGGCTTCCGGGAGTTCCCGGGGATCCCGGCCAACAACGCCTACGTCCTGGCCGTGGTCAACTACAACCAAGACCTGGAGATGTTCTACCGGCTGAGCCGCGCCGTCGGCGGGAGCGTACGCCGGACCCTCGAGGTCGTCCGCGAAGCGGTGGCCGCCGGGGGTGAACCGAAAGAGGCCGTGCGCCGGCGGCTGCACGAGCTGGAACGGGGATAGGAGCCGCAGGGCGGGTCCCGCCTGCCCGGCCAGACACCCCCATTTCCCACACCCCCATCTCCCCGAGTCAGGTTATCCTTGCACACCGTCAGGCCCTGTCTCTTGAGCCTTCCAGGGCGCAGAGGCTATACTGGCCCTGCAGGAGATGATGGAATACCGAGAGCTGGGCTCCACGGGGCTGACGGTTTCGCGGGTCGGTGTCGGCGGGTTCGCCTTTGCGATCACGCCGCGCCGCGAGGTTGCGCGTGCGATCCACCGCGCCATCGACCTGGGGCTGAACTACTTCGATTCGGCCCGCCTGTACGGCAGCGAGGGCAAGATCGGCGCGGCCCTGCGGGGCCGGCGGGAGCGCGTGGTGCTGGCGGGGAAGTGTCACTTTCGCACTCCCCATGAGATCGAGGAGAGCCTGCACACGAGCCTGTCTCAGCTCCAGACCGACTACCTTGACATCTATCACGTGCACGATCTCAAGTCCGAGGCGGAGCTCGAGGAGATCGGCGCCCCGGGCGGGATCCTCGGGCTGTACGAGGAGCTCAAGCGTCAGGGAAAGATCCGCTTCATCGGCGTGAGCGGACACGACAGTCAGGCGCTCGTGAGGGCGCTGAAAACGGGGCGATTCGACCTGGTGTACGGCCGCTACAACCCCCTGGCCCGGGAAAGTGCGGCCTCCGTGATTCCCGCCAGCCGGCGCCTGCGGCGCGGGTTCGTGGCCATCAGCGCCCTGGCCTGGGGCATCTTCAGCGTCCCGCCCGAGCACCACGCTTTCGAGGTGGGCGGAGAGAGCCTGCCGGTGGCAACCGCCGCGTTTCGCTACGTTCTCTCCAACCCCGACGTGGACGTAGCGCTGGCCGGGGTGAGGTCCGCGGAGGAGCTGGAAGAGCTGGTTGCCGTCTCGTCGCTCCCGCCGTTCGGCCCGGAACAAAGCGCACAGGTCGTGGCCCAGTCGGAGTCCCTGGGCAAGGGGCAGGGGTGCACCCAGTGCGGGGTGTGCCTGCCCTGCCCGGCGGGAATCGACATCCCTCTGTACTTCCGCTACCTGACCTATCTGAGGGATTACCGGGCCACCCAGTATCCGGCCCTCACGTGGCAGGCGTACGCCAAGCCTTTCAGTGAAGCCTGCACCGAGTGCGGTCTGTGCGTCCAGCGCTGCCCGTTCGAGCTCCCGATCGTGGAGACTCTCCGGACCGTGGACCGCCTGGCCCGGGAGATGCGCCATCCCACCTATCAGGACGAGCCGGACTAGCGTCCCCGGGCCAGGGGCTACTTTCGGTTTCGTTCGAGCCAGCGCGCGGCGTAGTCCACGCACAGCCGCTGGGAGAACAAGCGCGATCTACCGTAGCCCACCAGTCCCGTGGCGATCTTGTCCGCGCAGTCCCGCAGAAAATCGTGCCCGAGGCGCTCGAAGTCATCGCTGTGGAAGTTGATGTCCCGGAAGCGTTTCCAGCGCCGATGCGCCTCCGGAGGCTCACCGACCAGGACCGGCGCCCCGCTGGTGACCTGGCGCTTGCCCTTCCAGGGTGCCCGGTACTCGGCCAGGTGAAAGGAGGTGTTGCAGTCCGGCTCCACGCCCAGGAGCAGGACCTGGCCATCCAGCTCGTAGACCCGCGCCAGCGGCGAAGCTTCCCCCAGGCCGAACTCCAGGCTGTGGTTGTCCGTGACCCTCAAGGCTTCTTCCCCCCAGGCGGCAAACGACACCTGAGGATGGGCGCTGCGCAGGACGTCGGGAAAACTGCGGAAGGCCTCGGGCACCGCACCCATGCCCCGGGTCGGGGTGGTGGCGGGGGTGTAGGGAGGGGCGTTCTTGCGGATGGTTTCCCACCAGGACCGGGGAACCGGCGGGTTGTGCCAGAGCGCGGGGTCCGAGAGGTGTCCCGAATGGGTGGGCATGACCAGGGTGCCGAAGGAACGGACTGCCTGCTGGAGGGCCAGGATGACCGTCACGGCGCCCCCGCACACCCAGCCCAGGGCGCTGAGGGAGGTGTGGACCAGCAGCACGGCCCCCGGCCTGACGCCGAGGCGGCCCAGGTCCGCCGCGAGGCTGCGCACGGTGAGCGGGCCGTCTCGAGACCGCTCGACCGCGCTCTTCTCTCCCATCGCACCTCCTGAAGGCGTCCGCCTCCGGCGGCTACGGCGCCGACTGCGCTTCCCGCAGCTCCGGCGCCACCGCCCCCGCCAGCACCGGGCTGCCGGCTTCCCCGCCCCGGCTCGGCCGGAGGGAACGCAGCTCGAAGAGAAGCCAGGTGCCGGTCAGGATGGCGGAGCCCAGGTCTGAGAGCGGACCGGCGTAGAAGACCCCGTCCAGCCCGAAGAAGCGGGGCAGGATCAAGAGCGCCGGGATGAGGAGCAGGACCTGGCGCGAAAGGCTCAGGATCATCGCAGGACGGGGTTTGCCGACCGCCTGGAAGTAGTTGGCGCTCACGATCTGGAATCCGATCACAGGCATCATGAACAGGAAGATGCGCATGGCCCGGGTGCCGAGCTCCACCAGCTGCGAGTCATCGCCGGCGAACAGCCGGATCAGCGCCGCCGGGAATACCCGGGTCACGATGAACCCCACCAGCATGATCGCCGTGGCGGCGGCGATGGCCAGCAGCAGGGTCTTGCGCACCCGGTCGTACTTGCGTGCCCCGAAGTTGAAGCCGATGATCGGCTGGGCCCCCTGGTTCAGGCCGAAGACGGGCATGAACATGAACATCGCGACGCCATGAATGATGCCCATTGCTGAGATGGCCAAGTCCCCGCCGTAATGCTGGAGCTGGTTGTTGAGGATCGCGTTGAGAACGCTGGCAGCCAGCTGCATCACGAACGGGGCCGAACCGATGGCCACGATCCCGCGCAGGAGGCGCGGCTCGAGACGCAGGTTGGATCTGCGCAGGGCAAGGCTGCTGCGCCCTCCGAGGAAGTATGCCAGGACCCACGCCGCAGCCACCGCCTGCGAGATGACGGTGGCCAGGGCGGCGCCGCGCACGCCCATGTCCAGGACAAAGATGAACAGCGGATCCAGGGCCATGTTCAGCACCGCGCCGATCAGCATGGTGGCCATGGCGATGCGCGGATTGCCTTCCGCCCGGATAAAGTTGTTCATCCCGAACCCCAAGCCCATGAACACGGAGCCGGACAGGATGACGCCCACGTACTCCCGGGCGAAAGGCAGGATGTTCTGGCTGGCTCCGAACAGCCGCAGGAGGGGGTCCAGGAAGATCAGCCCAAGGACGGTCAGCACGCCCGAGATGACCAGCAGCAGGACCAGGGAGTTGCCGAGAATGCGCTCGGCTTCTTCCTTTTTTCCCTCTCCGAGGCGGATCGAGGTCAGGGCCGCCCCACCCAGGCCCACGAGCATGCCGAAGGCCATGAGCACCAGCATCACGGGGAACCCCACGGTGGCCCCGGCCAGGCCCAGCGCTCCGACACCCCGGCCGATGAAGACCCGGTCCACCACGTTGTACAGGGCGTTGACCATCATGCCCACGATGGCCGGCAGCGAGAAACTCAGCAGCAGGCGCGGGATGCTCCCCTCGCCCATGCGCTTGGCGCGATCCATGCTCTCTCCCGTCTGGACTTTCCGCAAGAATCTACTGAAATGCCGCCCGGGGCGTCAAACCCCTGCGCTCCCTTGGGCTGCCCCGTCCCGTCGGCCCAGGAGCTCGAGCGTGGCCAGGGCCAGGATCTTGGTCCCGGCTTTGAGGTCCGCCACGGGCTGGCACTCGTCGGACTTGTGGGCCACCTCCAGCGGCCCGGGGCCGTAGAGCACGCACTGGGACAGGCCGGCCTTCTGCACCACGAACTTCTGATCGTCACTGCCCGGGCTCACCGAGAAGCTCAGGGGCTGTCCCAGCACCGTGCGCCCCGCCTCCAGCAGGGCCTCGACCAGGGGGGTGTCGGAAGGCACGAGGGTCGGATCCACCGACATGAGCACCCTGACTTGGCTTTCGAACTCCGGGTCCTGCTCTGCCAGCTGGCGGCGCAGCTCTTCCAGGGCTTCCAGGGCGTCGGACACCTTCTGTTCCGGCACCAGGCGCCAGTCCAGGGTGGCCTTGCAGACCGCCGGGACCACGTTGACCTTGGAGCCGGCGTTGATGGTCGTGACGGCCATGGTGCTGTACCGGCACTGGGGGGGGCGGATGGGCTGGGCCGAGACCCCGGCGAAGCGGGGCGCCAGCTCGCGTTCGATGGCCCCGAGCAGCTTGATCATCTTCTCGATGGCGTTGACCCCGAGAGAGGGCATGCTCCCGTGGCTCTGACGGCCGATGGTTTCCAGCTCCAGCCAGATGGTGCCCCGGTGACCCAGGCAGACACTGTCGACGTCCATGCACTCGGTGATGATGCAGTAGTCCGTGTTGGCCAGGCTGATCACGCCGCGGTCGACCAGGTAGCCCATGCCGGCGAACCCGCCGGTCTCCTCGTCGGGAGTCGCGCTCAGGACCAGGGTGCCGGCGGGCAGGACGCCGCAGCTCTGCAGGGCCTGGAGGGCGAACACCTGTGCCGCGATCCCGGATTTCTGGTCCGAGGAGCCCCGGCCCCACACCTTGCCGTCCCTGATCTCACCGCCGAAGGGCTCCACCGTCCAGCCGGGGCCGGCGGGCACTACGTCGTAATGGCCCGTGAGGTGCAGGACGGGACGGGGCCTGGGGCCCGGGTAGGTGCCCAGAACGCTCATCCTGGGCAGGCCGTTGCCGTGCGGTGCCAGGGAAGGCAGGAGCTCCTCCGGGACCTCCTCGTAGCGAATCTGGCACCCGAGCTCTTGCAGCTTGAGACCCACGAGCTGGGCGCACTCGCGGTAGTTCCGGCCCGGGGGGTTCTCCGTGGGGATGCGCACCAGGCGGCGCAGGAACTCCACCAGCTCCTTTTCCAGCCCTTCCACGGCCTGGTCGATCCTGCGGCTGATCTCTTGGTCGATCATGGGTTCTCCCACTCCCCCGAAGCGGCCCCCGCCAGCCCGCTAGCTCGCCGCCCGGTTGACGGCGTCCAGGCGCTGCGGGAGGGCATCCGGCGGAACGCGGTCCGCGATCCCTAGGACCATGCCGGGCTGCCGGGCCTGCTCGAGGGCCGCGGCCAGGGCGCTCTCGAAGTCCTCCTGCTCCACCGTGGGCAGGAGCGAGTCCTGGGCGATCCCACCCCAGAGGGTCAGCCCCGGGCCCGCAGCCTCCCGGGCTTCCGCCAGGGTGGCGTCGCTCTGGGGCGGGCCGCTGACCCCCTCGACCGCCGCGACCCCGCAGCCGCCCAGCTTCGGCAGCAGGGCGCGGAGGGGCCCTCCGGCGTGCACGACCAGCGGCTTGTGTGCCAGCAAGGTCGCCGCGGCCTGGTAGCTGGGGGCCAGGTACTCCGCGAACATGTCCGGCGAGACGAACTGGCCGTCCAGGTTGTCCGGGGAGAGATAGAGGTCTCCCGGGAACGCGGTCAGGGCCGAGAGGAGCTCCTGCAGCTTCTCCTCCAGGATTCTGGCCAGCTCCTGCACCGCGTCGGGCTGTTCCCACAGCAGCAGCAGTCCGTCGCTCCAGCCCAGGAAGGAGTGGAGCAGGTCCGACAGGGACCTCATCGGCAGCTCCAGCGCGACCACCCCGTCCTCCCGGACCTCCTGCCGGGCCTGCTCGGCCACCGACGGGTCGGGGTGGTACACGATGGACTGCACGATCTCCCGCGCCCCGGGGAGCAGGTCCGCCGAGCTCGCCGGGTAGTCCGTCTGCCACCAGTCCCCATCGGGCCCCAGGGTCCAGCGGGCCAGCAGGGTTCCCGCGGAGGTCTGCCAGCGGGTTTCACGAACGTCCTCACTCCGGCTGGTCTGCACCGTGAGGCCCTGGTACTCCAGGCGCCATGGACGCACCGGCAGCCAGATTGGCAGGCCGCGCCGCCGGCATATCTCCGGCAGGCTCTCACCCTCCCACCCCGGCGGAAAGGTGCCGCGTTCCTTGTGCCAGCGATACCACAGGCTCAGGTCCGGCAGGAACAGGGTCGACCGGTCCGGTCCGGCGCTCTCAGGTTTGGTCGTCGGTCCCCCGGCCGGCGTCCTCGCCGCGCCGAAGCGCTCCATGATCCGGGTGCGCATGCTCATGGGGGCCATTGTAGCAGCGCACTCGCCCCCGCGTCCACCTGTCCTCGCGTCTGCACGCCGCCTGCGCGCCACCTGCGCGGGAACGGCCGCAAGAGCGAGCGCAGGAGCGTCCCGGCTACTTCCGCTTGCGGAGCAGCACGGGCAGAAACAGGAATGCCAGCAGCAGCACGGCGGAGCGGGCCGCCCACACCGCGATTCTGTACAGGGCCGTCAGGGGATTCATCTTGGTTCTCGCGCCTCCCACCCAGGATGACGCAAGTTCCGTGCCAGAGATGACAGGCCCCTATCGCACGGCTATACCAAGAGTTAGCCAGGATGCCCCGAAGAGACCCTCGTCAACCTTCGTCCATCGGGAGCAGCCGGATGCGGCCGCTCACGGTCTTCAGGAGCACGGGCACGCTGCCCTCCCCGATGGTCCCTTCGAGGCGGTTTCTGCGCTGCTCGATGATGCGGAGCGGAAAGCCGCAGCTCACCGAGCCGCTCACCGACTGGAGGGTCACCGCGGCGTCGAGTCCGTCGAAGGCCTCCAGCTCCACCGCCCCCGAGATGCTCTCCACGTTCACCTCGCCGCCGGCTTCGAGGGAGAGGATCTCTCCCCGGATGCCGCCGGAGGTCGTCCGGACCTGAAGGCGGCTGCCCGCGGAGGAGAACCGGATCTCTCCGCTCACGGACTTGGCCTGCAGGTCGCCAGACATTTCCGTCTCGATCGACCCGGACACGGATTCCAGCTCCTGGTCGACTCGCGCGGACATGTTCTCCAGGACGATCCCTCCGGACACGTTCACCACCTCGATCTGCCGGACAGACGGAGGCACCCGCACCGTAAAGTCCACCGGGCCGAACCGAGCGCTCGGCGGCCGTCCGTACACGGGCTGCACGACCAGGGTCCCTCCCCGGGGCTCCAGCCGGACCTCGAACTGCTCGAGCGCGTCGTGGGAGCGGGCCCGTTTGACGTAGCTCACCTCCAGGCCGCTTGCCCGCCAGCCTTCGATGCGCACCGGCCCGGACACGTTCCGTACCTCCAGACGCTCGAAGGCCTGCTCGAAGCTCTCCGTGCCCTCCTCCTGCACCCAGCCGCCGAGGGTCCTGCGCGCGGAGGCTTCCTGCGGAGACCGGTAACTGCCACCCCGGTAGAAGGGCCGAATCGACAAAAGGTAGAACAGGGCGAAGGCTACCATGCCGATCGCCGCTATCCCGAGGATCGGCCCGAGGATGTCGACCCAGGTCCGCCTACTCCTCATCCTTCATCCTCTCCAGCTCCCGCTGGATCATCCGCTTCTCCAGGGCGCCGCCCTGGTAGACATAAGCGCTCAGGAAGTGGGCCACCACCCCGATGCCCCAGCCCAGGGCGGGCCACAGCCACCACTGGTATCCCCGCCAGGTGGTGTTGTTGATGATGGCCAGGACGGCCATGACCGCTGCGTAGATGAAGAAGTGCCGCAGGAAGTCCAGCTTCCGGGCTGCAATCCGTTTGGCCTTCTCCACCTTGTCCATGCCTTCGACCTTCTCCTTCTCGCCCTTCTCCGCCATGCCTTGTTCCTCCTTCGGCGCTGTCGGCGCCGGCCTCTCTGCCGCCTCTCAGGCTGCCAACCCTAGCATAATGAATTCCGCCTCGAGCCGTCCAACGCGATCGGTGATTCTATGGATGCTCCTTCAACACCGGCTGGGCAGCCGGATGTCACCCGTTGGGGGTGGACTGCGCCTCTCCGGCGTCCTCGCCCCGGGAGAAACGCTCCTTGAATCGTTGGCGAAGCCTTTCCTTCCACTCCGGGTCGCCGGCGCGGTCGCGGCGCTCGGAGTGCCGGTCCCACCGGCCCGCCTTGAACAGGATGTGCGCCATGAGCACGATTCCCCAGGCTTCCCAGTAGGAGATGGCCCGGAGGCCGAAGATCCCGGGCATGAGCCAGTTCCACAGGGCCATGACGATGAGCCCGAAGACAAAGGCCAGCAGGGCGGCCAGGGCCACGCCGCCGACGGCGAGCAAGACCCAGGTGAGTGGTTTGCGCACGTTGTGTGTCATGATCGGTACCTCCTTGCGAGAAAGCCGCGCGCCCGAAAGCGGGCGCTACGCGAGCTCATCCAGCACCTCTTTGATTTCCTGGAGCCGCCGGCGCAGGGCCTTGACCGCATAGCGCTTGCGGGCGATCAGGGTGTTGATCGACGTCCCGGTCGCCTCGGCCAGCTCACTGAAGGTCCTGCCTTCCACGGCCTGCTGAAGGAAGACCTGCCGCTGCTCCGGGGGCAGCAGCTCCAGGGCGTCGGCCAGGGCCGCGAGCACCTCCTCGCGGACCAGCTCCCGGTCCAGGTCGATGCCGCTGTCCTGCAGGAGCTCTTCGAGGGAGCCGCCTTCCGCATCCTCGGCGTGGATCGACACCGAGGGCCTTCGCCGGCGGTACAGGTCCACGATGCGGTTCCGCGCCACCGTGTACAGCCAGGCCATCAGGTTGTCGATGGGCTCGGTGACGCTGAGGCGCTGCAGGGCCCGGGTGAACACGTCCTGCAGGATGTCCTCCGCATCCTCGTCCCGGGGGACCCGGGAGCGGATGTAGGCGAGGAGCCTTCCGTGCTGCTGCTCGTATGTGCGCGCGAGGCGCTGGACCAAGACAGCCTCCATAGCTACGGAACAAGACGCAGGGAGTCAGCTCGTTAGTGCAGGGTTCCGCAGGTTTTTCGGGCCCGTTAGAACAGGAAGCCGACGCTCAGGATCACGCCGTGGAACACCGTGTCGTCCCGGAACGGGTACCCGTAGTTGTCGAAGGAGGTGAGGTTGTAGTTGTAACGGGCCTCCAGCACGACCTCGTCGGTGCTGTGGTACTCGATTCCGCCGACGACCCCGTAGGCGAGGGTCCCATAGCCGGAATCGTCGGTCAGGGGCTCCGAATCCCGGTAATCCGGGGCGATCACGATGAGCTTGGGCGGCAGGAAGCGGTACATGACCAGCGGCCCGGCGAACACCGCCAGCTTCTTGGAGAAGCGCAGCTTGAGCAACACGGGCAACTCCGCCAGGCGGTAGATGGTCCCGATTTTGGCCCAGTCCGACGACCAGTCGTCGTTCTGCAGCTTGACCCCGCCGTGGTAGGTGGTGTCCAGGAGCTCCGGCTGCAGGGCCAGGAAGCGGCCGAGAGACAGCTCGAGGGCCAGCCCGGCGGTGAAGCCCCACCCCCAGTAGTCCCGGTGGCTCACGGACAGGCCCGGCATGTCGGCCTCCAGCGCGGCCTCGAGCGCGTCCTTGTAGAGCTCCCAATCCGAGCCGGCGAGCATGGAAACCGTCGCCCCGAAGCGCATTCCCCACTTGAACTCCATTCCCTCCGCCTGCTGCCAGCAGCACAGCAGGAGCATGAAGACCAGTAGTCGCTTCATAATGTCAGAGTATAGATCCGCGCCCGGGGGAGCGCAAGCTCAGGCGATCCTCGGCTCAGGCGGCCCGGTCGGGCCCCGTGGCGCCTCAAGCCCCCGAAACCTTGACAGCTCGGCGTTCCCGGCTACCATGAACCGAAGAGAAACTCGAGGAGGTGATCCCAAATGGCAGGATGCGGGCGGAAGTACAGTGGGCTTCCTGGCGTGATAGCCGTGGTCCTTGCGGCGGTGGTTGTCGTTGCCCTTGCTGCCTCGTGCAGCTCGATCTTCGATGCCGCGGTGGACAGCATGATCGACCGGGAGACGGACAAGGCGGTTGCCCAGGCGGAGGAGGATGCGGAGGCCGCGGGTGCCGAGAGCGGCGCTTCGGCCCCGAAAAGCGCCGCCGGCGCCATCGACCCGTCGGTGCACCGGGTCGCGGGGGTGTGGGAGAACCCGGACTACGACGATGAGGGCCGCTCCGCCAGGGTGGTGTTTTCGTTGAACGCGGATCGCAGCTTCACCTACCTGGCGTTTGACCGCCGGGACGGAAGCGGGGAGGTCTACGAGGGCACCGTGGTGTACCTTCGCACCTGGATCGACGAGCAGGGGCGCAGCTGCGGCGAGAGCACCGTGACCCTGAACAACGGCATGTCGTGGAACACCTTGGACCGCATCAGCGTCGACGGCAATACCCTGGAGGTCCAGTCCGGCGTGCGCAAGATCGACCCCAAGGGCTCGCGCTATTCGATCTACTTCAGACCCTGAGGGTTCCGGCGCTCTCGATACCAGAGCTCCCCGGGATGGGCGAAGGCTCTCCGCCCGGCCAGGATGCGGTATCCGACGAGACAGACCAACAGGTAGGCCCCGATCATCGCGACCAGGATCCAGTAGTATCGCACGTCGCTGCGGGTGTACGCGTAGACGGGCAGGTTGATGCCCAGGATGTAGGGGATGATCATGAAGAAGGAGATGCCGGAGCCGTACATGTAGTCCGTGGCCGCCGGCGTCCTGAACTCCGGGTCCAGGACCCGCAGGAGCGCAAGCCCGGTCGGCATGGTTCCCGTCGACGCCCCGTAGATCACCATGGCCCGCTCGAAGGGATGATCGGTGAACAGGCGGGAGGAGATCCAGAGCACGTACAGCATCGTGAACACCCCGGCCGCGAGCACGGTGAGGAGCAGGGGGATCCAGAAGCGCGCGATCACGACCAGGGAGATGGCCCCGAGAGCCGCGGCCACCAGCAGGTCCACGGACGCCCCGGCGATGCGCGTCAGGCTTCCGTTGTCCAGGAGGTGAGCCACCCGGAGGCGTACGGCCACCCAGCGGGCGGCCAGGGCCAGCAGGGCCGCGAAGATGAAGGAGATTCCCCAGAGATTCACCGCCAGCTCCCTTCCCGCGGCGCCCGCCAAGCCGAGAAGCCAGGTCAGCCCTTTCAGCAGCAGGTAGCTGAGCAGATACACGACCAGCACCGTCGCCAGATTGACGCTGAGGGAGTCGATGGCCTCGGTCTCGGTGGTCAGGCGAGAGCCAGCGGGTGGACTGGCGCCGGCCGGAAGTACGCCGCTGCGGCCCTGGACGGCGCGCACCTCACGCCGGCCCTTGGGGCCGATCCAACCCTTGCGCAGCCCCAGGTTGATCAGGAAGATGCCTCCGAAGCAGGCCCAAAGAAAGCCCGCTGCGGCGAAGGTCAGGCCGATTGAACCGGCCCCGGCGAAGCCCAGTGCCTCCCACCCCACACCGATGGAGTATGCCTGCCCTGGGCCGGCCTCGAAACCCAGGGGCACGAACAGTCCGAAGCTGGGGAAGAGCCCCGGAAACCAGGTGGCGATGAACAGCGCGGTCAGACCGAGTCCTATGGCCCCCTGCAGGGTGAAGGAGGTCGTGATCACGAGCCCCGTGGACACGATGCCTCTGCCGCCGAGTGTCCCGGAGGTGGCCCTCAGGCTCATGGCGATGAAGGACAGGCTGAGGAGATGGTAGATCATCTCTCCCAGGCCCTGGGGGTCCAGCCCTAGTCCGGGCCCCGCCAGGTTGTAGAAGGCGAGGAGCGCGAAACCGGCGGTCAGGGAGTTGGGGATCATGAAGCGTTGGAAGAAACGCACCCGGGACCGGAGCCAGGTCGCTCCCAGGAGCGCCAGGGAAACCGCCCCGAGATGCAGGAAAATGGTCCATTGGAAATCCATGGGCTAGTCTCCCGTATGCGGCGGGCCCGGCTCGACCAGGAGCTTCTCATGGCCGGCGTAGAGGGGGCGGAGTGCCTCCCGCTCCGCGGGAGGCACCTCGGGGCCGAGCAAGAGCATCGGGTGCTCCGCCAGGAACCCCGGATCGGAGCTGGACAGCCCCCGCGGGTACCGCAGCAACAGGTCGAAGGGCACCGGCTCCTCGTAGTAGCGTCGGGCCACGTCCGGACTGCCCGTCAGATGGATCAGTCGGGCGCTGAAGGAGCCCTGCAGGTCCCGCTGGAGGCTGCGGCTGCGCTCGAAGATGTGGCCGGGGGCGCCGAATCGCTCGGCCACCCGTCGCGCCGCTTCCCACGAGGGGATCTCTTCCGCCTCCACCACGATCTGGAAGAGGCTGAAGGGGTGTGTCCCCCGCAGCCTGGCGGCCAGCTCTTCGAGGCTGGCCAGTTGGGAGGCCTGCCCCAGCTGGGCCCCGAGCAGGTGCACGGTCACCGAGGTTTCCAGCAGGGGCGGCGCTTCGAGCCTCCTGAGGACCTCCCGGGGGTCGCGGAGGTCCAGATAGCCGGTCGGCTGCCCCGGGGCACCCGGAGGCTCTGCGAACCGCGGCACGATAGGCGGGAAGAGCTCGGCCTCCAGTCGCTCCTCGATCACGTCGACCGCCTGTAGCATCTGCTCTTCGGTCAGGCTGTTGGTCGAGGTGGCCCAGTACGGCGGCAGGTCCATGAACCTGATCCCGAGGTCCCCGGCGCGGTCGCGCAGCTCGGTTCCGGGGAGCAGGGCGAGAGGATAGACCTCAAGGCCCGATGTCAGCTCGTGGTCGAGCAGAAAACCCAAGGTCGCGTCGAGCTCATCGAGCCCGTCCCAGGGGAGCCCGAGGATGATCCCGACGCGGACCTCCAGGCCGTGACGGCGCAGCAGCTCGGCCCCGTTGAGGAATCGCTCCCGGTTCCAGTGGCGGCGGATGGCCCGCAGCGCCCGGGGGTTGGTGGACTGCAGGCCGACCTCCACCGACGCGAAACCCGCCTCGGCCAGTAGCGAGGCGACCCGGGGGGTCACGGACTCCAGGCGGATTTCCGTGTGCAGGGGTATGCGGGTGCGGTTGAGCCGGGCGATCCGCTCCAGGCGGCCTTCGAGCCCGACGGTGGCATTGAAGGACGGATCCATGAAGTAGATCTCCGGCGCGCCCTCCGCCTGGGCGCGGGCAAAGAGCTGCGGCAGGACGCCCTCCGGATAGGAGCGCACGGCTGGATACTGCTTCCCGTAGAAGCAGTAGCTGCAGCGGTACGGGCAACCGCGCATGGTCTCGAGGTAGATCGGCCGGTCGCGACGGATTCCCAGGGTGCCGGACAGGTACGGGTTGTCCAGGGTGGACAGGTCCGCCAGCCGCTCGCCCCGGTACAGGTGCTCCAGCTCCCGGCCGTCGGTCAGGTCGCCGAGGACGTGCAGAAACGCCGGCTCTCCCTCGCCCAGGACGAAGGCATCCACGATTGGGTTGGCCAGGACCGGTTGGCCGGAGACGATTTCCGGTCCGCCGAACAGCACCCGGGTTCCAGGCCGCCGCTGCTTGAGCTGGCGGGCCAGCCAGAGGCTTCGCTCGAGGTTCCAGAGGTAGGTGGTGAAACCCACGAGGTCGAACTCTCCCGCCTCCAGCCAGTCGAGCAGGCACACCTCCCCTCCATGGTCCAGCAGCTCCGCGGGGGGGATGCTCACCGTCACCCCTGGGCAGTGAAGCGCCGCCGCCTTGAGGCTCCCGGCTGCCAGCGGGACATTGGCCCGGGCCACCTCAGGGTCGGGGGAGAGGATCGGCAGTTGCACGAGGGCGACGGAGCGCTGGGTGGGGCTCATCGAGCTTTCACGTCCCTTGCTGACTTCCGGCCAGTATACCCCAGGAGGCTTCCGAGCAGAAGCACACGCATGCAGGCGCTCGACGGCAGGCGGTTGAAAACCGGCGTGGATTCGATTAGTGTACCTTAACCGTGGCGCAATCCATTCAAGCCGTAGTATTCGATTTTGGCGGGGTGCTGACCCTCACCCCCGGTCCCGAGCACTGGAATGCCGTGCTGGCTGCCATCGGCGGGGAGAAGAGTGGCGACCGACTCGCGGACGTCAAGCGGGGGTACCACGCGGGCCGCGGCGCCTTCGACCGGGGCGAGCTGTCCAGCCGGGAATACTGGAAGGCGATCCTCGAGGGGCTGCGTGTTCCCGCCGAAGAGGAGCTCGCTTGCCGCCTGTTCGAGCTGGATACGGCCGCCTGGACCCGCGAGAGGGTGGAGACGGTGCAGTGGGCCGCAGGCCTGAGGGCAGCGGGCCTGCGTACCGGGATCCTGTCCAATATGCCGTGGGAGGTGCTCGCCCTGATCGAGAGGCGGATGAGCTGGGTCGCGGAGTTCTTTCCCCGCCTGTATTCCTGCCGCCTTGGGCTGATCAAGCCGGAGCCGGGGATCTATCGCGCCCTGTTCGCCGAGCTGGACGTGCCCCCCGCCCAGGTCCTGTTCCTGGACGACCGGCTGGAGAACGTTCAGGCCGCCAGGGCCGAGGGTATGGCCGCGGAGCAGTTCTTGTCCCTGGAGCAGATCCTGCCGATCGCGGAGGAACGCTACCGCCTTCCCGGAGTTCGCGCGGCCGAGAGCCCGGATGGAGTACGTTCGTGGTAAAGGTCCCGTATTCGGAGCATCTGCGCCGGCAGCGGGATTCCCTGCGGGAGGTGGTCCACCTGCTGCGCCGGGAGTACCCCTACGTCTCCCTGCTGGCCACTGACTGTCGAGGGCTGCGCTATGCGGTTCAGCGCCGGGAGGCCTCGATCCAGGAGAGCCGTTTCGGTGAGCGCGGGTCGGTGGTCAGGATCCACGACGGCCACGGATACATCGAGTTCTCCTTCAACGAAGGCGGAGAACCGGAAGCGCTGGCCGCGGAGATCTGCCGGAACGCCGCCGCGCTGGCCCGGCAGCGATCCGCACTGCCGGGCGCCGCGCGCCGCTACCCGCTGCCCGAGGAGGAAGCCCTGACGGGGCGCTGGCAGGGGGAGGTCGGCGAGCTCCCGGAGCAGGCGGGCGGTGAGCAGGTCGTGCGGAGCCTGACGGAGCTGCGCGACCGGGCCTTCACCCTGAGCGATTGTCTCGTGGACATGCGCGTGATCTACGAGGGGGTGCGGGTCAGCAAGCTGTTCCTCTCCGCTGCCCGGGAGCTCGAGCAGTCCTACCTGTGGAGCCAGGGATACCTGATCCCGGTTTCCCGCAAGGGGGAGGTCACCCGGGTGAACCACGCAAGCTTTTCGGGACTCAAAGGCACCGAGTTGATCGACGAGATGGCGGCCGTGCTCCCGGAAGCTCTCCAGGTGGCGGAGCAGCTCCTGGCGGCGGGCAAGGTGGAGCCGGGGGAGTACGAGGTCATCCTGAGCCCGAAGGTTGCAGGGCTCGTGGCCCACGAGAGCTTCGGTCACGGGGTGGAACTGGACATGTTCGTGAAGGGGAGGGCGCGGGCCGCGGAGTATCTGGGCAAGCCGGTGGGCAGTTCCCTGGTCTCGCTGCACGACGGGGCCCGGGCCGCGCACGAGGTGGCGTCCTACTGGTTCGACGACGAGGGGACGACCGGCAGCGACACCCTGGTGATCGACCGGGGGGTGTTCCGGGCCGGGATCTCGGACGAGCTCTCCGCTCTGGCCCTGGGACTTCCCCCCACGGGCAACGGGAGGCGGGAGTCCTTCGAGCGCAAGGCCTACGCGCGCATGACCAACACCTTCTTCAGCCCCGGGAGTGACCGTCTGGAGCAGATGATCGCCTCGATCCGGCACGGGTACCTGCTGGAGGAGTTCAGCAGCGGCATGGAGGACCCCAAGAACTGGGGCATCCAGTGCGTGATCCTGTTTGGGCGGGAGATCCGGGACGGCCAGCTGACCGGGGCCCTGGTCTCTCCGGTGATCATCACCGGGTATGTCCCCGAGGTGCTGCAGGCCGTGAGCATGGTCTCCGGGGATTTCGCCTTGAGCGGGAGCGGAATGTGCGGCAAGGGGCACAAGGAATACGCCAAGACCTCCACGGGCGGACCGTACATCAAGACGGTACTGAGGCTGGGATGAGGATCGAAGGACTGATCGCACTGGTCGAGCGCACACCCGGGGTAAGCGAGTGGAAACTGGAGGAACGCCGGGTCGAGGGGCAGCAGCTGTTTTTTGTCCGCCGGGAGCTGGACATGCAGCGGGTCCGCTCGGTGCGCCGTCTCGCCCTGACCGTGTACCACGACTTCGAGGAGGAGGGCAGGCCGTTCCGGGGGAGCGTGCGCATCCGCGTGCATCCTCAGGCAACGGAGGCGGAGCTGTCGGGCTGGCTGCAGGAGGCCGTGTTTGCCGCCCGCCAGGTGCGCAACGAGCCCTTCCCGCTGGTGGAGCCCGGCGGAGCGGCCGCGCGCTTCCCGTCCCACCGATTCGGCGCCGGTCCGCTGGAGGAGTGGCTCCCGGCGCTGAGTGAGGCCGTGTTCGCGCCGGAGCTTTCGGGGCTCCCGGGTCCTCTGGGGCAGGGAGGGTCTTCCTCTGCCTCGACGGGCATCAATTCCGCGGAGCTGTTCCTGGACCGCGTCGAAACCCGGATCCGGAACTCGAGGGGGGTCGACGTGGGCTGGAGCGCCTACGACGCGTACGTGGAGCTCATCACGGAGGCCGAGGGCCCGGCGGGCGCGGTGGAGCTGTACAAGGAGATCCAGCTCTCCGACTACCTGCCCGAACGCCTGACCGGGGAGGTGCGCGCCCAGTTGGAGCTGACCGGCGACCGCGCCCAGGCCGAGCCCACCCCTCAGCTCAAGACCGCTCGGCTGATCCTGAACGGCGAACCAGTGCGGGAGTTCCTGGGCTACTACCTGACCCAGGGCTCCGCCGAGAGCATGTACAGCGAGATCTCCCGCTTCAAGGTCGGGGACGGGCTGCAGGGGCGGACGGTACGAGGCGACTGCTTGAGCATCGGGAGCGAGCCGTACCTGGAGGGCTCCACCGCGTCGGCTCCCTGGGACGAGGACGGCTTCGCGCTGCAGAGCACCGTCCTGGTGGAAGACGGCGTTCTGCGGCGGGCCTGGGGCCCCTTGCGCTTCTGCCACTACCTCGGCATCCCCCCCACCGGGCGCCTGGCGAACGTGGAGGTCCGCCCGGGCAGCCGCAGCCTGGAGGCGATGCGGGAGGACGCCCACCTGGAAGTGATCGCGTTCAGTGACTTCCAGAGCGACCCGGTCACCGGAGATTTCGGGGGGGAAATCCGCCTGGGGTACCTGCTGGAGGAAGGGCGGCGGCGGCCGGTGACCGGGGGCTCGATTTCCGGAAACATCCGGGAGCTGCAGGGCGAGCTGTACCTGTCCCGGGAGCTTCAGCAGCTCAACGGGTTCCGGGGCCCCAGGGCCCTCCAGCTGCCCGGCGTTGCGGTAGCAGGGGTACGCTGACCCGGTGAACGCGGAATCCCTCAGTTCACCGGGGGCACTCGCCAAGATCCTGGTTATGGCGGTCTTCGCCCTGACCTACCTGTTCATCGTCATCTTCTATCACCGCAAGATGATCGTGGTCTGGATCGGGGTGGCCCTGCTGC
>JAFGFV010000382.1 GCA_016930895.1 Spirochaetales bacterium
GCCCGAGCGCTCGAGCCTGTGGGTGTTCCTGGGAATCATCGGACTGGCCCTGTTTCTGGGCCCGGCCTTCTGCGGGTGGTTGTGCCCACTGGGCACGGTCCAGGAATGGCTCGGCCGCCTGGGCCGGCGCATTCTGGGCAGGAGGTACAATCGCCTGATCCCAGCCCGGCTCGACCGGGCCCTGGGGTACCTGCGGTACGCGGTGCTGGCCGGGGCCGTGGCGGCAGGCGCGGCCGCCCTGGTCACCGACGCCGTCAACCCCTCTTTGGCCCTGGTGCACGTATGGTCCGCGGCGGTGCCCGTGACCGCAGTGGCGCTGCTGGCGGTGGTTCTGGCGGCTTCGCTGGTGGTCGAACGGCCCTGGTGCCGATGGTTGTGCCCCCTCGGGGCCCTCCAGGGGCTGGTCGCGCTCTTGAGCCCCTGGACGATCCGGCGCAACGCCGCGGCCTGCACGCTGTGCCGCCGTTGTGACCGAGCCTGTCCCATGGGAATCGCGGTGTCCAAAGGCCACGCGGTCAGGAGCGATCGCTGCAACCGCTGCACCGCCTGCGTGGAGGCCTGCCCACAAGAGGGGGCGCTGACCTACTCGGCCCGGCCTGGCCGCCTGCGCCTGCGAAGGGCCGCCGCGGCTGCGGCGGTACTGGTGGTCTTCTCGCTGCCCCTGGCGGTGGCGGGAGCGCTCGGATGGTACCTCCCCGAAGGACGGTCCCCGGGCCTCATGGTGGGATCGGCAGGCGGAGCGGAAGCCGGCGTGGCTGCCGCACGGGACGGGGTCCCCGAGCGGCGTCCCTTCGACCCGAGCACCCTCTCCCCGCGGATGACCCTTGCGGAAACAGCCGCACGCCTCGGAGTGGAGCCGGGATACCTGCTCGAGATTATCGGGCTCGAGGCGCGGTTTGATCTTTCGACGGCCCTGTTCGACATCGAAGAGCACCCGGACTACGAGGAGGTGACCTTCGGCTACGTCCGCAGCGTGCTGGAAGCGCACTTTGGGAGCAAGGACTCATGAGCCCGAGCGGCGCCGGGGGCACTCCGGAAGAAGGGATGACTTCACGAAGTCTTCACCTTCCCTGCAGAAGGCGTTCACCGAACGATAGTACCCTTGAAGTAGAAACCAACAACGAAACGGTAAGGAGTTAACCGATGAAACACCGTTCAGCAGTTCTGATTTCCTTGATCGCCATCCTGGCGATCGTGGCGGGCACCGTGTTGTGGGCCGGTCCGAAGGCCGCTGGATCCGCCAGATCCGCTGGATCCGCCCAGGCCGACGTCGAAAGGCCGATCGGGAGGGACGTGGCTCGGCTGGGCATCGTCCAGAGTCTTGAGGGCACCTTGCGGTACGAGGACCAGGAATGGCTCCTCGCGTGCGGGCAGACCGTATACGACCTGCACCTGGGACCCATCGGCCATGAGACGGACCTGCCCTTCCGTGAAGGCGCCCAGGCCTCGGTGAGGGGATTCGTCCACGGAACGCACGCTGCCCCCATCGTGGTGGTCAGCGAGGGGAACGAAAGCCGCTTCTGGAACGAGGACCGCACCCCCTCGTGGGCGGGGCAGGGTGACCGACGCAATGCCGTGAGCCAGCCACGCTCGGGGTCGAGAGCCTCCGGTCCGCGGGCCGGCGTGGCCGAGCCGGGCTACCGCAACGAACCCCCCGGGCTGGGTCGCAACAGGAACTGATAGTACACCTGCGCGGCGGCGCAAGCGCGGCGGCAGCTTCGGCTGCCGCCGGCTTTTTTTTGGTGTGGCCGTGTGCGCACCGTGGGGGGACCTTGCCCCTCTGGCCAAACCGAGCTGCGCAGCTGCGAGGCTGCCAAGATCTGCGGCCACGGGGGGCCTGACAGTTCAGCCCGCCTGCCCCCAAAGCACCGGCCGGGCGTACGGGGGGACCTGGGAGCGCAGGAAGTGCGGCACGATCAGGCCCCGGCTGCGGCGGCCGCGGATGTCGGCTTCCACCACCTGGCCCTCTGCCAGAGAGCTGTCCAGGAGGGCCAGGGCGATGGCCCGCTTGTCGCTCCCTTCGGTCGGGGCGGCCGCAGGCCCTTCCCCCGCGAACACCCAGTAAGGAGCCATCGTGCCGCTGGTGACCCGGCCGACCGGCCGCCCCGCTCCAGCTGCGGCCCCGCCCCTCGCCTCCGCCCCGCTCTCGCCGCCTGCCGAGAAGACGTCTACCCCCTGGCGGGCGATCCCCTTGTCCAGGAGGCTGACCAGGCGCACCAGCCGGGGCAGGACGGCCAACGCGTCTGGGTCCGGCCTGCCGGCCGTGATGCTCCGGTACGCCGCAGCCTGCCGCATGATGGCCTCCCGGCCGATGAACTCCCCCTTGTGCGGGCTCAGGCTCACCGCAAAACGGGCCAAGGGGCAGGCAAAGATCGGGATCTCCCGGCCTTCCGCGTCGGCCCCGAGCTCGTGGCCGTACAGGGGAAGGGCCGCCTCCAGGCGAAGGGTATCCCGGGCTCCCAGCCCCATGGGAAAGGCACCCCCTTCGAGCAGCCGGTCCCAGATCCGCCCGGCCTCCCGGGCAGGCACGAACAGCTCGAAGCCCAGGGGCTCCCCGGTGTAGCCGGTGCGAGCAACGGTGAGGGGGACCCCGTCGAGGACCGCGGCGCAGAGGTTGTTGCGCCCGGACTCGGGGAGGATCTGCCCCGTGGGGCGACCCTGGGCGAGGCGATCCCCCGCGGAGCCGCCCCCGGCCGCGGCCAGCCCGAGCACGATCCGCGGAGAGTCGGGTCCCTGGAGCGAGAGCATGGCCAGCTCCTCGCTGCGGTCCTCCATGGTCAGACGCTCCACACCGCCGGCACCGCGCGTGCCGCCAGTGATAGGCGCGCCCCGAGCGCCGCCGAGCTCTGCCTGCAGGAACTCCCAGTCCTTCTCGCGATTGGAGGCGTTGACCACCAGCAGGTACTCCTCGTGACCCAGGCAGTAGAGATAGGCGTCGTCCAGGGCACCGCCGGTGGGAGTCGGGATCATGGTGTACTGGGCGCGTCCGGGCTTCAGGGCAGCAGCGTCGTTGGTCAACACCTTCTGCAGGAATCTCTCGGCCCC
>JAFGFV010000383.1 GCA_016930895.1 Spirochaetales bacterium
CCTCCATGACCTGCTTGCCCTGGATGCGGTTGAACTCACCGGTCTGGGACAGGATGATGTTGATCTTGGGGTACTTGTCGATCACGTCCCGGAAGCCTTCGGCCCGCTGGATGGTGGGGTCGGCGCCCGGCTGGCCCTGCAGCTCGGCGATCCTCAGGGGGCCTTCCCCCAGGTCCTTGATCATGTGCTCGGCAGCCAGCTGGCCTTCCAGGAAGAAGTCCGAGCCGATGAAGGTCACGAACAGGCTGGGGTCGTCCACCTTGATGTTGCGGTCGAGCAGCACCACCGGGATGCCGGCGGCCTTGGCCTCGCGCAGCACGGGCTCCCAGCCGGTCTCGGTCTTGGGGGCGAGCAGGATCCCGTCCACCTTCTGGGCGATGAACGAGCGCAGGGTCTTGATCTGGTTCTCCTGCACCGTCTGGGCGTCGGAGTACTTGAGCTCGTACCCCCGCTTCTCCGCCTCGCTCTTGACCGATTCGGTCTCAGCCAGCCGCCAGGGGTTCTGGTTGTCGATCTGGGAGAAGCCGATGACCAGCTTCTTAGGTCCCGCCTCGGCTTCCTGCCCGCCGGCCGCGAAGGCCAACGGCAGGAGGACCACGCTCAACAGGAGCGCGAAGACGAGTGTCTTTTTCATAACACCCTCCTTGTTTGGAATGTTACCTCCAGCCTAACAGGGCCTGCCGCCCTGTCAATAAGAGAGTTTTTGGAAAGGCTATCGGGTTTTTTGTGGCCCCTCGCCCCCCCCCGGCCGCGCGCGGTACTCCGTGGGAGTCAGGCCGAAGTGCTTCTTGAACAGGTATCCGAAGTATCCCGGGGTCTGGAAGCCCACCAGGCGGGCCACCGCCCCGACCTTGAGCTCCGTGCCCTCGAGCAGCTGCCGGGCCTTGTCCATGCGCAGGCCGGTGAGATAGTCGATGTAGTTGACCCCGAGGACGGACTTGAACAGGGTGCTGAGGTAGGAAGGGTTGAGCTCCACGTGTTCCGCCACGTCCTCCAGGGACAGGTCCCAGGCGCAGTAGCGGCTCTCGATGTAACTCCTGGCCGTGTCCACCAGGGAGTGCGCCGGCAGCTCCCGGCGGGTGGCCGGGCCCGCGGCCGCTTCCCGGGCGATCCTCCTCAGGGCCGCCAGGACCGCGCCGAAGCCCCCGGCGCCGCGGTCGAAGCCCGGGCCCGCTCCGGAGCGCCGCAGGGTGGTCTCCAGATCGAGGTGACTGGCCTCGACTTGGCGGCTGAGCAGGTGGTAGAGCCCGGTCAGCAGGGCCGAGCGCTCCCCCGCGGTGGCGGGGCGCTCGGCCAGGGAGGACTCCAGGCCCTCCAGGAGCTCCTCCAGGCGGCGGAGGTCCCCGGCTGTGAGGGCCTGTTCCACACCGGCCAGGTCGAAGGCCCCCGTGCTGCCCTCGGCCTCCGCCGCCTCCCGGCCGTCCCGGGCGGCCGGCAGCCCGCCCCCGCGCAGCAGGTTCTGCAGCAGGAGCTCCTTCCTGGCTTCGCCGAAGGACTCGTGCAGCCGCCGCAGACCGGCGCGCGCGCCCCCGGCGGCCGCAGCCCGGACCCTCGGCAGCCGGCGCACCTCCCGGAGGTACCGCCCCAGCTGTTCGCGCAAGGCCCCGGGCTCGTCGCCCAGGAAGACCACCAGCAGCACCGCTTCCCGGTCCTCCCGCCGCAGCAGGTACACGTCCCCGCCCTGGTAGTGGCGGTTGCGCAGCATCCGGGCCAGACGCCGCTCCGCGGCGCCGCTTCGCCCCTGGCCGGCCTCCAGCTCCACCTGCAGGAGGGCCGCGGCGCAGCAGGCGCTCTCCCGCAGGGCCCCGACCTCCGCCAGCTGCCGCGCCACCTCCCGGTCCCCGTCAGGCCCGTAGATCAGCTCCAGGAGGTACTGCCGCCGCACGAAGGGCAGCACGCTGCCGACGAAGCGCCCCATCAGCTCCTGCTCGTGCTGCCGGCTCCGCTCCCGGAGGATCCCGGCCCCCACCTCCCGGAGCTTGGCCTCGATCTGGTCGAGCTCCAGGGGCTTGAGGAAGTAGTGCCGGACCCCGAGGGAGATCGCTTTCTGGGCGTAGTGAAAATCGTCGTAGCCGCTGATGATCAGGCAGACGGTCTCCGGAGAGCTCTCCCGCACCTGTTGGATCAGCTCGAGGCCGTCCAGCAGGGGCATGCGGATGTCGGTGAGCAGAAGCTCCGCCCGGTGCTCCCGGCACAGCGCCGCGGCTTCCAGGCCGTTGGCCGCGGTTGCGACCACCTCCATGCCCATGGAGCTCCAGGGCAGCTCGCGCTTGAGCCCCTCGCGGATCAGCTCCTCGTCCTCGGCGATCACAACCCGCAACACGGCTCACCCCGAACCGGCGGCCCGCAACAGCGGGATGCTGAAGGACACCGTGGTCCCCTTGCCCTCCTCGCTCTGGAACGACAGGCCGTGGCCGTCGCCGAAGTAGATCCGGATCCGGTCGCTCACGTTGCGCAGGCCGAAACCCTCCGCGCGCCCCTCCGGGTCGGCCAGGGTCCGCTCCAGCTCGCGTATCTTCGCCGGCGCCATGCCGGTGCCCGTGTCGGCGATCCGGAACACGATGCTCCCGTCCAGGGCCTCCGCCCGGATGTCGATGACTCCGGGGGAGCTCTTGTTCTTGATCCCGTGGTACAGGGCGTTCTCCACCAGGGGCTGGAGCACCAGCTTCACGATCCTGTACTCCTTGAGCTCCTCGGGGACCACGATCGAGTAATCGAGGATGCTGCCGTAGCGCATCTTCTGGATGATCAGGTAGTTGCGGACGTGCTCGACCTCCTCGCGGATCGAGATGATCTCGTCCCCCTTGGACAGGCCGATGCGCAGGAGCTTGGTCAGGGCGGTGACCGTGTTGATGATCTCCCCCTTCTTCTCCTCCCGGGCCAGCCAGCACACCGAGTCCAGGGTGTTGTACAGGAAGTGGGGGTTGATCTGGGCCTGCAGCGCGGTGAGCTGGGCCTTGCGCAGCTTCTGCTGGTTCGCGAAGAGCTGCCGCATGGAGCTGTCCAGGCGCCGCACCATCAGGTTGAAGCTCTCCGCCAGCCGCCCGATCTCGTCCCGCGAGCTGGCCTGCAGCTCGACCTGGAAATCCCCGGTTTCCACCCGCTTCATGAGGAGCATGAGCTGTTTGAGCGGGTTGGAGAGCCTGGCGGTGAAGTACAGCGCCGCCAGCACGTCCACGAGACAGATCACGGTAAAGAGCACGGCGATCGGCTGCGTGATGGCCCCGATGTCCCGGGTCAGCTCCTTCTTGGGGATCACCCCGATGGTCGTCCAGGAGTTGGCCTCCAGGGCCCGGGAGTAGGTCAGGTAGGGGCCGGCCCGGGACCCGGAAGAGCCCTCGGGCTGAGAGCCCGCGGCCTCCGGCGGGACCGCCTCCGGGCTGCCGTCGCCGCAGACCAGCCGGCGGTTTCCGTCCAGCAGCCCGATAAAGCCCCGGCCCCCGAGGTTGCCCCGCAGCAGCTCGTGGATCCTCTCCACCTCCACGTCCACCAGCGCCACCCCGAGGGAGCGACCGGTGGCCTTGTCCGTGATCGACCGACCGCAGGTGATGATGGGCTGGTCGATGGTCTCGACCGTGAACGCCCCCTCGTGAGGCCCGAACCAGACGGTCCCCTTCCCCCGCTGGATCTCCGCGTACCAGGAGGTCCGAGTCCAGACCCCCTCCTTGCCGGAAAAAAAGTTCGACTTGTACGCGGTACCATTGGCCCCGATGATGTAGATCCCGAAGATGTCCTTCATGTAGCTCTGCACGAAGGACAGCTGGTTGTCCACCTCCAGCTCCATGGAGTA
>JAFGFV010000384.1 GCA_016930895.1 Spirochaetales bacterium
AGATCGAAGAGCTGCTCCAGCGCCACCGGCTCGATCAGGCGGTCTCCGGCCACGATCAGGACGTCCGCTTCCTCGTCCAGCGCCTTGAGCACCGCCGCTGCCTTGCGGGCCGCGTCGGCGGTGCCGAGCTGCTGCGCACTGGAACCCCGCGGTGAGGCCGAAGGCGATCGGGGTCCCGTTGCCGAAGATGTACAGGCCCGCAGAGAGCTGGAGGAAGAGGTTGCGGATCACCTCGGAGGCTCCGAGCGCGCTCAGGCTCACCGGCCCGATCGAGCCGCGGTAGTGATTTGGGGAAAACGGCGGGGGATTGCCTGTCCATTTTTCGGTGGAAACCGGCAGCCTCCAGGCTGTACCATGAAGCCATGGAACGAGTGACTGAAGAGAAGCTTGGCCGAGAACAAATGCTCCGGGCCCTGATCGAGCGCGACAGCTCGTGGGACGGGCTGTTCTTCGCGGGTATCACGAGCACCATGGTCTTCTGCCGTCCCTCCTGCCCGGCCCGCAAGCCCAGGCCCGAGCACGTGCAGTTCTTTGCCAGCGCCCGGGAGGCCTTGCTCGCGGGCTTTCGGCCCTGCCGGCGCTGCCGCCCCCTGGAGGAGGCCCGGGTGACCCCGGAGTGGGTTTCGCGCCTGATCGACCAGGTCGAGGCGAACCCGCGGCTGCGGATCCGCGATGCCGATCTCCGCGCGCAGGGCCTGGAGCCTGCCGCCGTGCGGCGGTACTTCCAGAAGGCCTACGGGATGAGCTTCCAGGCCTACAGCCGGGCCCGGCGCCTGGGCCAGGCCTTTGCCGCCATTCGGGAGGGGGCCAGCATCGACGACGCGGTGTTCGACCACGGATGGGAGTCACACTCCGGCTTCAGGGAAGCCTTTTCCCGGGCGGCCGAGTCGGCCCCGGGGGCGGCTCGCGGCAGGGAGTTCATCCGCTTGGCGTGGCTGGAGACTCCTCTGGGTCCGATGGCCGCGGGGGCCACGGACGGCGCGATCTGCCTTCTGGAGTTCACGGATCGCAGGATGCTCCAGGCCCAGCTGAGCTCCCTCAAGGCCCGCTTCAGCATGCCGGTGCTCCCCGGCGAAAGCCCGCTCTTGGAGCGCCTGCGCGGCGAGCTGGCCGAGTACTTCGCTGGCGGGCGGCGGAGCTTCCAGCTGCCGGTGGCCTACCCCGGCACGCCGTTCCAGCAGCGGGTGTGGGACGCCCTGCGGCGGATTCCCTACGGCGAGACCCGCAGCTACGCCGAGCTGGCCCGGGAGCTGGGTTCCCCCGGCGCGGCCCGAGCGGTGGGGCAGGCCAACGGGCTCAATCGCATCGCCATCCTCATCCCCTGCCACCGGGTGATCAACGCGGACGGCAGCCTGGGGGGATACGGGGGCGGATTGTGGCGCAAGCTCCGCCTCCTGGAGACCGAGGGGGCCCTCCCGGGCGGTGCGCGGGCCGCCGGCCACCGGCCAGGCGCTCGGGGCCCTTCCGAAGGCACCCGCGGCCCCTGGGGAGGCGTCCGGCGTCTCCCGGAAGGTCCCGGGCAGTGAGCCGGCTTCGCTGTTTCGCGCTGCCGGGGGGGTGGACCGCCCTGGTGGGCCGCAGCGATGCGGACAACGACGCCCTGAGCCTGAAGGTCGCCGGCCCCAACGACCGCTGGTTCCACGTGCGCGGGATGCCCGGAAGCCACGTGGTCCTGCGCTGCCCCGCTGGCAGCGATCCCGACCGGGAGACCCTCAAGCGGGCAGCGGCTCTGGCCGCCTGGTTCAGCAAGGCCCGCGAGGCCGGGACGGTCGCCGTTTCCTGCACCCGGGCGCGGTTCGTCACCAAGCCCCGCGGGGCCAGGCCCGGCACCGTGCAGATCCGCAAGGAGACCGTGCTGAAGGTTCGCCCCGGACTGGGGGAGGCGGTGGAGGAAACCGGCGGGGAGGACTGAGCTGCGCCGGGAGCGCGGCCCCTACGCCTGGGTCAGCTCGGTCAGGACCCTGCCGGAGGACCTGGGGTGCAGGAAGGCGATCCGGCTGCCGTGAGCCCCGTCGCGGGGGCGGGGGTCGATCATCTGCACTCCCTTGGCGGTCACGGAGTCGATCTGGGCCTCGATGTCGTCCACCTGGTAGGAGAGGTGGTGCAGGCCTTCCCCCTTCTTCTCCAGGAATCCGGCAATCGGGCTGTCCGGGGAGGTGGGCTCAAGGAGCTCGATGTTGGTCTCCCCGACCTGGAACATGGCCACCCGCACCTTCTGCTCGGCCACGGTCTCGATGCCCTTGAAGGGGAGTCCGAGCACGTCGCGGTAGAAGGGGATCTGCTCCTCCAGGGAGCTCACGGCGACGGCGATGTGGTTGATCTTCTGGATCACGGGTCTGTCTCCTTACGGTTGTTCTTGAGAAAACGCTGGATCTGCTGATCCACCAGGTTGTACGGGCGGGCCCGCCCGCGGTACAGCGAATCGATCCAACCCCCCATCTGTTTCGAGAACTCCACGTGGACGTCCAGGAGCTCGTGGATCTTCCGGCTCAGGATCCCCTCGAGCTCCCGCCCGATCCGAAAGCGACGCCGCTGTTCCAGGGAGCCGTCGGCGCGGCTGTCTGCCAGCCGACTGTCCAGCGCTGCGCCGAGCTCCCCGATCCCCTGGTCATTGACCGCGCTGGCCATGACCACGGGGTTGCCGGATCGCTTTTCCGGGTCCTTGAAGGACAGCACGTACTCCACCTCCAGGCGCAGCTTGTCGGCCCCGGGAAGGTCCTTCTTGTTGATCACGAAGATGTCTCCGATCTCCATGACCCCGGCCTTCATGGCCTGGATCTCATCCCCCGCTCCCGGCATCAGCACCAGCAGGACCAGGTCCGACAGCTCCACGACCCGGACCTCCGTCTGTCCCACCCCGATGGTTTCGATGAACACCGTGTCGTACCCGGCGGCATCCAGGACCCGGACGGCGTCGCCGGTGGCCGCCGCCACCCCCCCGAGGGAGCCCCGGGAGGCCATCGAGCGGATGAACACCCCCGGGTCGGTAGCATGGCCCTGCATGCGCAGCCGGTCGCCCAGAATCGCCCCGCCGGTGAAAGGAGAGCTGGGGTCCACCGCGATCACCGCCACCTTGCGCCCGGCCGCGCGTTCCCGGGTGATCAGGCGGTCCACCAGGGTGCTCTTCCCGGCCCCCGGGCTGCCGGTGACCCCGATCATGGACGCCCTGCCCGTGTGCGGGTACAGCCGGTCGATCAGGGTTTCGGCCTGGGGGTCGCGGTTTTCGACCAGGGTGATGGCGCGCGCCAGGGCCCGCGGCTCCGCGGCGAGCACCCCGGAGTACAGATCCATCGCCTACCGACGGCTCTCGATGAAGGCCGCGATCTCCTTGATGACCGTGCCGGGGCCGAAGACCTCGAGGATTCCCTTCTCCTTGAGGAGCGCGACGTCCTCCCCGGGAATGATCCCTCCGCCGAAGACCTTGATGTCCTCCGCGCCCTGCTCCCGCAGCAGCTCCACCACCCGGGGAAAGAGCTCGTTGTGGGCCCCGGACAGGAGGCTCAGGCCCACGAACTGCACGTCTTCCTGGATGGCCGTCCTGACGATGGCCTCCGGGGTCTGGCGGATGCCGGTATAGATGACCTCGTAGCCTTCGTCCCGAAGGGCCCGGGCGATGTACTTGGCCCCCCGGTCGTGCCCATCCAAACCCGGTTTGGCGATCAGGATGCGGCAGTTCCCGGGTTTCTTCTGCTCTGCGGCCATCGGCTCCCCTCCTCTACAGGACGATCGTCTCGTGATGCTCGCCGAACTCAGCCCGAAGCACCTGGCAGATTTCGCCCAGGGTCGCGTACTCCTGCACCGCCGCGAGGATCAGGGGCACCAGGTTTGTCTGCAGGTTGCGGGCGCCGTCGCGAAGGGCTTCCAGGGCAGTGTCTACGCGCCCCCTGTCCCTTCGGCTCTTCACCTCCGCCAGGCGCGCCAGCTGTACCTGCCGGATGGCCGGGTCGACCTTGAGCAGGTCCTTGGGCGGCGGCTCCTCGGCGCGGAACTTGTTGACCCCCACGACCACCCGCTGGCCGCTCTCGATGTCCCTCTGGGTGCGGTAGGCCGCCTCCTGGATTTGACGCTGCACGAACCCTTCCCGGATCGAGGGGATCATCCCCCCGAGGGCCTCGATCCGGTCGATGTACTGCCAGACCTCCTGCTCGATCCGGTCGGTCAGGGCTTCCACATAGTAGGACCCGGCCAGCGGATCGACCGTGGCCGTGACCCCCGACTCGTGGGCCAGGATCTGCTGGGTCCGCAAGGCCAGGCGCACGGAATCCTCCGCCGGCAGGGCCAGGGCCTCGTCCCGGCTGTTGGTGTGGAGGCTCTGGGTGCCCCCCAGCACGGCGGACAGGGCCTGGATCGCCACCCGGACCACGTTGTTGTCCGGCTGCTGGGCCGTCAGGGTCGAGCCCCCGGTCTGGGCGTGGAAACGCAGCATCATGCTCTTGGGGTCCCTCGCCCCAAAGCGCTCCTTCATGATCCGGGCCCAGACGCGCCGGGCGGCCCGGAACTTGGCCACTTCCTCGAGGAGGTCGTTGTGGGCATTGAAGAAGAAGGACAGCCGGCCGGCGAATCCGTCCACGGTCATGCCGGCCTGAAGCGCCGCCTTGACGTACTCGATCCCGTTGGCGAGGGTGAAGGCCACCTCCTGCGAGGCATCGCTGCCCGCCTCCCGGATATGGTAGCCGGAGATCGAGATCGAGTTCCACTCGGGAAGCTCCGCCGTACAGAAGGCGAAAGTGTCCGTGATCAGGCGCATCGACGGCTCCGGGGGAAAGATGTAGGTGCCCCTGGCCACGTACTCCTTGAGGATGTCGTTCTGGATCGTGCCCCGCAGGGCCGCACGCTTCACCCCCTGCTTCTTCGCCACGGCAATATACATGGCCAGGAGGATCGCCGCCGGGGCGTTGATGGTCATGGAGGTGGAGACCTTGTCCAGGGGAATCCCGTCGAAGAGGACCTCCATGTCCGCCAGGCTGTCGATGGCCACCCCGACCTTGCCCACCTCCCCGGCGGCCAGGGGGGCGTCCGAGTCGTAGCCGATCTGGGTGGGCAGGTCGAAGGCTACCGACAGCCCCGTCTGTCCCTGCTCGAGCAGGAACTTGTAGCGCCGGTTGGACTCCTCCGCGGAGCCGAACCCCGCGTACTGGCGCATGGTCCACAGCCGTCCCCGGTACATGGTCGGCTGCACCCCCCGAGTAAAGGGATACTCCCCGGGAAACCCGAGCTTCTCGAGGTACTCTTCGGCGCTGAAGCTCTCGGGCAGGTACAGGCGCTCGACGGGCTTGTCGCTGCCCGTCACGAACTCCTGCCTCCATTCGGGGAAGCGACCCAGGACCTTGTTCAGGCAGGACTCTTCCCAGCGTTTCCTGGCGTCGTCGATCCTCTTGGGCATGGCTGGCCTCTCCCGCGCTGTGATCTCGGGCTCATATTATAGGGCCCGCTCTGTCAGTACGCCAGTGTCTCCCCGATGGGCAGGAACAGGGCCTTGAGCCCTTTGGCCTGGACCTGGGCGACGAAATCCGTGGGCTCCACGTCGGTGAACTCGAAGGTCTTGTAGTGCATCGGGATCACCACCCCGGCCTGGAGGAACTCGGCCGCCTTGACCGCGTCCTCGATGCCCATGGTGTAGTTGTCCCCGATGGGCAG
>JAFGFV010000385.1 GCA_016930895.1 Spirochaetales bacterium
CGGCCACGGCCGCGCAGATCTGGTCGAGGTTCTCCTCGGCCCTGCCGAACCGCGGGTTGAACTGGTAGTAGCCTACGCGCATCGCCTGCCCTCCCTTGCCGTCCCCCCGGGGACCCGTGGAATTATAGAGAAAAACAATGGTATGTTGAAGACGCCGGGCCGGAGACGCCCGCGCAGGGAGAGGGGCCACGAGTGAGCAGCAGCGTCAAGACCTTCGTCATCGATACCAACGTCTTCATCCATCGGCCCGATGCCATCCTCTCGTTCCGGGACAACGAGATCGTGATTCCGCTGTGGGTCCTGGAGGAGCTGGACAACCTCAAGAAGGGGCGGGACGAACGCGGCCGGGCCGCCCGGGAGAGCATCCGCCTGCTCGACGAGATCGGCCGCCGCGGGGACCTGCGCGAGGGGGTCCGGCTGGAGAACGGCTCGGTCCTCAAGGTGGAGATCGGGCACGCCCGGGACGTCGAGGGATTTCCGGCGGAGCTGGAGCCCTCCAAGAACGACAACCGCATCCTGCTCACCGCCTACGGCCTCCAGAGGGCCGGGAGGCAGGTGTTCTTCGTGACCAAGGACATCAGCGCCCGCCTCAAGGCCATCGCCCTCGGCATCAAGGCGGTGGACTACGAGAAACAGAAGGTCGACATCCACACCCTCTACCGGGGGCATATCGAGATCGACGCCTCCCAGGAGTCCCTGGCGGAGCTCAAGGCAAGCGGCCGCATCCCCTGGAACAGCCGCCTGACCCCGAACGAGTTCGTGGTGCTGCGGGACGCCAAGAGCGGCGAGGTCGCCCTGAGCCGCTACAGCCCGCAGGATTCGAGTTTGGAGCTGGTACCCAAGCTCGCCTCGGTGTGCGGCATCAACGCCCTGAACCGGAACCAGGAAATGGCCTTCAACCTCCTCCTGGACGACCGGCTCTCGCTCGTGACCTTGGTGGGCAAGGCTGGCACCGGCAAGACCCTGCTGGCCCTGGCCGCCGGGCTCAAGAAGGCCTTGGAGGAAGAGCGTTTCTCCCGGGTGCTCCTGGCCCGGCCGATCATCCCCATGGGCAAGGACATCGGGTATCTGCCCGGCGACAAGATCGACAAGCTCTCCAACTGGATGCAGCCGGTATACGACAACCTGGAGTACATCCTGAGCGTGGACAAGAAGCTGCGGGAGCAGAGCGTGGACTCCCTGGTCAACCGCCGCCTGATCGAGATCGAGGCGCTGACCTACATCCGAGGCCGCTCCCTGCCCAACCAGTTCATCATCATCGACGAGGCCCAGAACCTCTCGCCCCACGAGGTCAAGACCGTGGTCAGCCGGGCCGGGACCGGCACCAAGGTCATCCTGACCGGGGACCCCTTCCAGATCGACAACCCGTACCTGGATTCCAACTCCAACGGCCTGACCTTCCTGGTCGAGGCCTTCCGCGGGCAGCAGGTGTTCGGGCACGTGACCCTGGAGAAGTCCGAGCGCAGCCCCCTGGCGGAGCTGGCGGCGGAGCTGCTGTAGCAGGAGCGAGCCACAACAGGGTGCTCAGTAGCGGGCGGGGTCCTTCCGCAGCTTGGCCGCGGCCGCCCGATCCAGGAACACGGTGCAATGCGGATGCTCCCGAAGGATCGAGGCCGGCCGCTCCGGGGTCACCGGGCCATCGAAGCAGGCGTGCATGGCATCCGCCTTCTGAGGCCCCACCACGGTGCACACGATGTGCCCCGCCTTCATGATCTGCCGGACGGACATACTGATCGCCCGGTCGGGCACCTCTTCGATCCCGGAGAACCACCCCTCCCCCACCTGCTGCCCCTTGCAGCGCTCGTCCAGCCTCACCACGATGTAGGGGTCTTCGGTCTCGAAGTCCGCAGGAGGATCGTTGAAGGCCAGGTGGCCGTTCTCACCGATGCCCACGCAGGCCAGGTCCGGCGGGTGGCGCCGGATCAGCTCGTTGAGCCTGCCCACCTCCTTGGCAGGATCCGCTTCCCCATCGATCAGGTGGTACTCCCGGATCGCGGTCCGGTCCAGGAGCCGCTCCCGCAGGTACTTGCGGAAGCTGGCCGGGTGCGTTGCCGGCAGGCCGATGTATTCGTCCAGGTGGAACATGCGCACCTGGTCCCAGGGCAGATCCAGGGAGGTCAGGTGGGCCAGGAAATCGAACTGCGAAGCGCCGGTGGCAAAGATGAGGTTCGCTTCGGCGCGGGTGGCCACGGTCTTACGGATAAGCCTGGCGGCAGCCTCGGCCGCGGCGGCTCCCGCCGCCTTCCTGTCTTCGAGCACGATCATTTTCACGGTGAGACGTCCCGCCGGCCGGCCCGTCTCAGGCCTTGACCGCACCGCCGGCCAAGCCGGCAACCAGGCGCTTCTCGATCAGGTAGAACAGCACGAGCACCGGGATCAGGGCCCAGAAGGCCGCGGCGTTCAGCAGCTCCCACTGGGTGGTCCAGCGTCCCACGAACTGGTACAGCCCGATGACCAGGGGCATCCGGGCCTTGGACTGGATAAAGGTCAAACCGAACAGGAACTCGTTCCAGGCATAAATGAAGCTGTAGATCATGGCCGTCACCAGCCCCGGCACGGCGATCGGGATCATGACCCGGGTGATGGTCTGCACCCGGGTGCAGCCGTCGATCAGGGCCGCCTCCTCA
>JAFGFV010000386.1 GCA_016930895.1 Spirochaetales bacterium
CGCCCACATCGCAGGCGTGGAGCTGGAGTACCTCATGCTTCCCTTCGGGTTCGACGACCCGTACGGCTGGCCCGTAGGGGGCGGACTGTTCTACGAGGTTCGCCCGCTGCCCGGCGCCCCGGGGCTCCATCTGGGCGCCTCCGTGTCGGTCTTCGCGGTGCCCCCCCTGGAAGAGAGTTTCGGCGACTCGTTCATGATCCAGCCCGGCGTGTACGCCGGCTACGACCTGCTGCTCACCCCAGGACCCGGACTCGCCTCGTCCGTGGGCCTCTACGCCGGCTACAAGCACTACATCCGCCGCCACCTGCTGGGCGAGACGGCCTTCGTGACCTTCCGCCCCATCGCCCAGGGAGGCTTGAGGGTCAAGCTCTGGATAGGCCGACGGCTGTATGTCGCGAGCGGCGCGGAGTACAACCTGATCTTCGACAACACCCCGCTCCACACCGTCGCCCTCACGCAGCGCCTGGGCCTCCGCCTGGGCGGAGGGAAGGCGCGATGAGGCGCCCTCGCCGGCCCAGGGGATGGGCGGCGAGGCCGGGGCTGCCTGTCTCCGGCCGGGTTGCTGCATCCGTGCTGATCGCGGCCGCGGCGCTTCTCCTCCTGACCACCTGCAGTCCCCACGGCGCCTGGGACCTCCTGGGGATGCGCGCCCTGGCGCGCTTCCCGGAATACGGCAGGGTCCTGCCCATGGAGCTGGACAACACCGGCCAGGGCGAGACCCTGGCGGACTTCCCTCTATTGATAACCCTGACCGCGGCGCGCTTCGAGTACGCCCATGCGGCCCCCGGGGGGGCAGACCTGCGCTTCGTGACCGGGGACGGCGAGGCCACCCTGCCCCACGAGATCGAGCAGTGGAATCACGGCGGCACCTCCTGGATCTGGGTCCAGGTTCCCCGCATCCCGGGCGGCGGCACCGCGGAGATTGCCTTGCTGTACGGCGGCCCTGAGGGCGCCGTCCCGGAAGACCCTGCGGAGCTCTGGAAGGACTACGAGCTGGTGTTCCATCTGACTGCTCTGACCCTGGACTCAGGGCCGGCGGGCGGCACCGGCACCCTCGTCGGCACGCCCCTGGCCGCCCAGGGAAGGATCGCCGGGGGGGCGCAGGTCACCAGCATCGGCGGCGACCACATCGACACCAACTACACGGCCGCCCCTATTCTCCAGGGCGGCTGGACCGTGGAGGCCTGGGTCAACGGCAACGATGGCCCGACAGACGGGACGCTCACCGGGGGGATCACCGGCCCGGTGATGGGCGGCGACACCTTCAACATCAGCTGGGACCACACCGCCTCCAGCCTTCGCCCGGCGGCGTACGGCAACGACGGGAGCAAGGACGTGGGCGCAAAGTTCGGGGGAGGGCTGTCCGGCTCCACCTGGTACCACCTGGTCGGCGTGTACGACGGCGCCGTCCCGCAGCTGCGGGCCCACCTGAACGGGACCCGAGTCGAGACCAACGCGGAGATCGGAAGCCCCCTGGAGCAGAGCATCGCCGACACCCTGATCGGCACCCTGGACGGGATCGTGGACGAGGTGCGCGTCTCGGCCAGGGTGCGCTCGGCGGACTGGATCCGCGCGCAGTACCTGTCCATGACGGATGGCCTCATCACCTACGGGGAAACCTTGACCCGCTGAGGCGGGTCGTGTTGGGATAGAAGAACTCCACCCGGCCCGGGGTCGGCCTGGGCGCGAAAGGTGCAGGACCGATGAAAACGTGGTGGCGAGCCGCCGTCGTACTCTGCTGCTGCAGCCTCTGCTGCCCCATGGGCGTCTTCGCCCAGGACGCTGCCTCACCCGAGGAGCAATCCGAGCCGGTTGGGCGCCTGTTCGTTCACACCAGCCCCATGGGTGCAGAGGTCTCGGTCAACGGCGCCGTGCAGGCGGGGCGGACGCCGATGCTCCTGGAGCTCCCCCCAGGCCGCTACCGGCTGGAGCTGACCAAGGAAGGGTACGAACGCGTCAGGGAGAGGGTCGAAGTCGAAGCCGGACAGAACACCGTGGTCCGCCAGGCCCTGGCGGGGAACCTGGTGGCCGCGGCCTTCCCCACCGAGGGGGAGATCCTCCTGGAAGGACAGGCGGTTCCGGCAGGTCGGACGGTCTTCGGACTCAGCCCGGGGACCTACGAGCTCCGCAGCCGGGGCCAGACCCTCAGCGTGAAGCGCCAGTCGCCTCAGGACCGCTGGATCGATGCGCTGCACATCGTGTTTCCCCTGTTTCTCGGCTTCGCAGTGTATCTTACGGTGGACGAGGCCCTGGACCCTTCCGCCGCGACACCGCCCTTCTCTCCAGCCGTGATTGCCACCTATGGGGTGACGGCGGCCCTGATCGAAGTGGACATCGGCCTGAACCTGGCCAAGCGGCGTTTCGAGCGCTCCCTGTCCTTTCAGACCCTGCCTCCCCCGTTGGAGACTGTGTCCTCCCAGGCCCTATACCAGGAAGTCGAAGACTCGTTCGCCGCCGGTCGGCTCGAGGAAACCCTGGCCGCCTGCGAGCGCCTCTCCGCCGGGGCGCCCGAGTCGCCCTACCTCCCCTTCGCCCTCTATCGGCGGGCCCAGGTCGTGGGGCTCCGGGGGGACCCCGCGGCCGCGGCGGCGGCCCTGGAAGCCCTCCTGCGGGAGTACCCGGTCCCGGATTTGTACGACCGCTGCCTGCTTGGACTGGCCGAGCTCCGCCTGGCGGCCGGGGAGTACGCGGCGGCGCTCGAGCACCTGCGTTCCCTGCCCTTCGTCGACCCGCACGTCATCAAGCCGGACGCCATGGTGCTGGCTGGGGAAATCGCAAGCCGCGCGGCGGATGCCGACCCGGATTCGGCCGCCGCGGCGGTTGAGTACCAGCAGGAGCTCGCGGGGGTGGAGTAGACGGCTCGACCCATCCCGCCGGCGGGGAGGCGCTCCGGCACGCGGCCGCGGCGCTCTCGCTGACCCGCGGCGGAGGGGGATCTCAGGCGCCGTGCACCACCGGTGCAGAGGCGGAGGTTCCCCCTCCCAGGCTGCGAAGGATGCCCTGCACGGCCTCCAGCGGCTCCACCTCCCGGTTGAGGATTCGATACACCCCGCTGCAGATCGGCAGCCGCAGGCCGTGCTTTGCCGCCAACATGTTCACGTACCCGCTGGCCACCACCCCCTCCGCGAAGTATCCGAGCTGGGGCAGACCGGCGATCAGCTCGCCGATGGAGGCGTAGCGCTCGAGCAGGCGGTCCAGGATGATCTCCCGGCCGAGGCGGCGGTTTCGCCCGTACTCGCTGCGGCAGGTCACCTCCAGGTCGCCGACCCCCGCCAGGGAGGCGAAGGTCTCCGGGTGCGTGGCGCCCATGGCCATCCCGATCCTCTGGATTTCGTTGAGACCCGAGGCCAGCAGCAGGCTCTCGGTGTTGTCCCCGAACATCTCCGAGAACTCCTTGAGGGCATCCA
>JAFGFV010000387.1 GCA_016930895.1 Spirochaetales bacterium
GAGGCGGCGGGCGGCGGGGACGTGTTCCAGCAGTACAACGACGCGGTCCAGTCGGTGCCGGCAGGCTGCGAAGGCCTGGTGTTCCTGCCCTATTTGAACGGAGAGCGCACCCCGTACTGGGACTCCGCGGCCCGGGGGGTGTACTTCGGCATCGGCCTGGGCACCGGCAAGGGGCACTTCATCCGGGCGATCATGGAGGGGGTGTCCTTCGCCCTGCGCCACTGCGTGCAGACCGTGGAGAGCCTGGGCATCCAGGTCGGGCAAATCCAGGCGGTGGGCGGGGGTCTCAAGAGTCCGGCCTGGCTGGACATCCTGGGCCGGGTGATGAACCGCCCTGTCCGGACGGTTCGCGAGCCGGACACCGGCCACATCGGCAACATGCTGCTGTGCGCCCGCGCGCTGGGGATCTTCGACTCCATCGAAGAAGCCGCCGCCGGCATCGTGCGGTACGACCGGCAGGTGCACTACCCGGAACCCGACCCGGTCTATGAGCGCCAGTACGGCGTGTTTCTCCAACTCTACGAGGACTTGAAACCGCGCTACCGGGAGGCCTTCGGCGCGGCCTGAGGCTGCTTCGGGCCTTGACGGGACCGGTGAAACGTGATAAGAATAGTTTCAAATGCACACGTGAGATGTTCAATTAAACACACTGAACGATAGTGCCATGGCAGTGGAAAACGACAGACGCGTACGAGTGAAAAAGATCCAGTCCCTGCTCCACGAGCGCAGGGAGGTATCCGTGCGGGAGATGGCGCAGAGGCTGCAGGTTTCGGAGATGACCGTGCGGCGCGACTTGAGCCGCATGGAGACCGAGCGGCTGCTGCGCCGCACTCACGGCGGGGCCGTGCTCACCGAGCCCGGGGCCCTGGCGGATTCCTACGAGTTGGGTGAGCAGACCCTCAAGAACGCGCGGCAGAAGAACACCATCGGACTGCGGGCCGCGCAGCTGGTCGGGCCGGAGGAGACGATCATCCTGGATTCCGGCTCCACGACACCCTACGTGGCCCGGCACATCGACCGGGACGCGCCGCTGACGGTGATCTGCTACACCTTCAAGAACGCCCTCGAGTTCTATCCGCGCCAGAACACCAACCTGATTCTGCTGGGCGGCTACTTTCACCGGGCTTCGAACATCTTTCACAGCGAGGAGTGCCGCAGCCTCCTGCAGAACATGCGGGCCGACAAGGCCTTCATCTCCGCCGCCGGGGTGGACGCCAAGCTGGGCCTGACCACCTTCTTCTACTTCGAGGCGGACGTCAAGAAGGCGCTGATCCAGGCCGCCCAGCGGGTGATCCTGGTCACGGACTCGAGCAAGTTCGGGAAGGTCAGCACGACCTACTTCGGGGAACTGTCCGAGGTCGATACCGTGATCACCGACGACGGCCTGAGCGACGAGCAGCGCCAGGTCCTGGAAGGTCTGGGGATCGAGCTCATCATCGCCGGCCCGGGGGCCGGCGAACACGAATAGGGCAGCACAGAGGAGCAACGTGAAGATCGATCTGACGGGCAAGACGGCCGTAGTCACCGGAGGCTCCCGGGGAATCGGGGCCGCGGTCTGCAGGGGGCTCGCGGAGGCGGGAGCCAGGCTGGTGATCGATTACCTGCCCAATGAACGGGACATGGCCGGTCTCGAGCAGCTGGAGGGCCACCTCAAGGCCCGGGGACTGGAGTACGAGAGCTTCGCCGGGGACGTGACGGTCCCCGAGGAGATGGAGGAGCTCTGCAGGCTCGCGATCACGCGCTTCGGGGGCCTGGACATCCTGGTGCACTGCGCGGGGTTCACCGCGCCGAAGTCCTTCGGCGAGCTGGATGTCGAACAGTGGCGCATGAACATAGACGTCAACCTGACTGGCGCCTTTTACGTGACCCGCTCCGCCGCCGGGCCCATGATTGCCCGGGGCTCGGGGCGGATCATCTACATCGGCTCGGCGGGCTCGATCACCGGCGGCGGCGGCTCCGCGGCCTACTCTGCAGCCAAGGCGGGGATCAACGGCCTGGTCCGGGCCCTGTCCAAGGAGCTGGCCCCCCGGGGCATCACCGTCAACGCGGTGCTGCCGGCCCTGATCGAGACCGATCTGTTGAAGGACCGGGCGCCGGACCCTGCCAAGCGGGAGGAATACGTCAAGCGCGTGCCCGTGGGCAGGCTGGGCACTCCGCAAGACGTGGCGTGGCTGGTCCTGTTTCTGGCCTCCGAGGAGGCCGGCTTTATTACAGCACAGAACATCATCGTCGATGGTGGGGCTACCTACAAGTAGCCGAAATATAGTGAGTTCGGGAGTTGAGATGGACAAGGAAGCGATCCTTCAGAAGGCCTACGATTTGGGCTTCAAGTACGAGCAGGAGTACCGCGGCTGCGCCCAGTGCGCGATCGCCGCGATCCAGGATGCCCTCGGCGTGCGCAACGACGACGTGTACAAGGCCGCCAGCGGCCTGGCCGGAGGCGCCGGGGAGTGCACCGACGGGCTGTGCGGCGGCTACTCCGGCGCCATCATGGCCATGAGCACCTTCTTCGGGCGAACCCGGCCGGAAGAGGGCTCCACCAAGGGCCGCGAGGACAAGTACGTGTCCTTCCGGATGGCCGCCGAGGTGCACGACCGTTTCATCGAGAAGTACGGCACGGTCATCTGCTCGGGA
>JAFGFV010000388.1 GCA_016930895.1 Spirochaetales bacterium
CAGGAGTGGACGGTGCCGCCTATCCCGGAAGCTCCTCCAGAACGGAGGGGTCCCCGCCGCTCAGCACGCACTCCGCGAGCAGGAAGGCGGCCACGGCGCTCCTGCGCCTCACCATGTCTCGCCCACCCCGGAACCGGAAGCCCAGACATCGCCCCGCCCCGGAGCTCATCCTGGCTGCGATCCAGACGGAGCCGACCGGCTTGAGCGCGGATCCCCCCTCGGGACCGGCAACGCCGGTCACCGCGGCGGCCAGGTCCGTACCGGAGACCTGCAGCAGTCCCGAACACATGGCCTCCGCCGCCTCCCGGGATACGGCCCCAGAACCCTCGAGCAGGGAGGGCTGCACCCCGAGGAGTCGGGTCTTGGCCGCGTTGTCGTAGGCCACGACGCCGCCCCAGAACACCCGGGAACTGCCCGGCAGGTCTGTGAGCAGCTTGCTCAGCAGTCCCCCCGTGCAGGACTCGGCGAAGCTTGCAGTCAGCCCCCGGGAATCCAGCAGCCGGAACAACCGTTCGACCGGCCGCTCGTCCCCGGAGCGGACCAGGAGCTCCCCGAGCTCCCCACGCAGGGCGCCCAGCACTCCCTCGCGTTGTTCCCGCGAGCCTCCGCGAAGGGTCAGGACGATCCGATCCTCCGTCACCCGGGTGCCCCACAGCACCTCCTGTCCCCCCTCCCCCTTCCGGCGGAGCTCCTGGAGCGACTGCTCGAGGACCGACTCCGAGGTCAGCAGCACGTTCGCCACCAGTTCCCCGCCCCCCCCGGCCGGCACCCGGGGGCTCAGGCGGGGCAGGAGCTCCTCCAGGAACATCGGCTCCAGCTCCGCAGGCGGTCCCGGGAGGGCGGCCACCAGGGCACCCCCCACCCTGCCGCAGAACCCGGCCGCGGTGCCCCTGGAGTTCGGCAGCACCTCGAACCCCGCCGGAATGTACGCCTGCTTCCGGTTGGCGGGGGGGACCGCGCGGCCGCCTCCCCGGGCGTAGCGGGCCACCAGGCTTTCCCATAGAGATTCGTGGAACTCGAGCCTTGCGCCGGCCACCTCCGCCACGATCTCCCGGGTCAGGTCATCGGAAGTCGGGCCCAGTCCGCCGGTCACCAGCACCAGGTCCGCCCCGTCGACCGCCCGGCGCAGCTCCTCTCGGAAGATTTCCGTCTCGTCGGGTACTTGCACCCCCTTCAGGACCTCGAGCCCCATGCCCTTGAGCGTCGCCCCGAGAAAACGGAAATGGGTATTGAGGATCACCCCGTCGGAGAGCTCGGTGCCCACGGACAGCAGCACCGCCGTGCGCAGCTCGGCGGCGGCTCCCGGGCGGGAGTCAGACACTCTGGGTGGCTTTCTTGATCTGCTCCACTGGAGCCGAAAAGATGTCCACGGACTCCGGCCCCTTGATCATCTCGCACTTGCCTTCGAACACCACCCCATCGGCGATGTTCAGCTTGGCCGTGCGGATGTTGCCGAAGACCTTGCCGGTGGACAGCATCTCGAGGCGCTCGCTGGCCTCGACGTTTCCCCGCACCACGCCGCCGATCACCACGGCCCCCACCTTGATGTTCGCCTTGACCATGGCGCCGTTTTCGACGTAGAGAAACCCCGGGGCCTGGATCTCCCCCTCGAAGTGCCCGTCGATCTTGAGAGAGTCCTTGAAGCGCAGGATTCCGTTGAAGTTGGTCTCCTTGCCCAGGGTGGTGACGATCTTCTCGTGTACTTTGTGCTCGTTGTTCTTGGCCATGGTTTTCCGGCGTCTTCCCTGCGTTTATTTGGTGGTCCGGACGATCACCCCGTCCCAGTCCTCCGGCGGCGGGCTCTTGACGTATTCCGCGCAACGCTTGAAATACACGATGGAAGGCCCGTCCTTTGGGTCGAGCTTCAGGGCCTGGGCGAAACAGCCCTTCGCCTCCTGGAATTTCATCAGCTTGTAGAAGTTGCGCCCCTTGGCGAACCACTCCAGGACCGCCTTCTTGGTCTCGGAGATCATGCCTCGTCCTTGTCCTGACGCTTCTTCCAGTTGCGCAGGTGCTTCTTGAGCTTGGTCTCCAGGTCCTCCAGGCTCAGGTCGCCCTTCTTGAGCCTGTCCCCCTTGACCTGCAGCTCATCGATCTCCTCCTCGAGACCTTCCAGAGTCGCCAGGATTTCCGCCCCTTGCGTGCGCACGAGCTTGATCAGCCGTTCCACCTTGTCCCGGTCCGTCGGCTCGAGGCCCTGCGCCGCCGCGAGCAGCTCGGAGATGGGCCCCTTGATGTGCTGGGTAAAAAAGATCAGGGACTTGTTCAGCGACTCCACTACGGCGATGCGCTTTTCACGCCGGGACACCTGGCGGGCCAATTCCCGGTTGCGCAGCACCGCTCGAATGCGCGCCAGCACCTCGGAAAAGTTGAAAGGCTTGGTGATGTAGTCGTCCACGCCCAGCTCGAGGCCCTCGATCTTGTCCCGCACCTCGTCCATGGCGGAAAACATGATGATCGGGGTCTCGCGGTATTTCCGGTAGGACTTGTCCTGCTTGAGTTTTTTGGCGACTTCCCACCCCGAAAGCCGGGGCATGATATTGTCCAGGATGATGAGGTCCGGGTCCGTGTCCACGACCTTCTGGAGCGCTTCCTCGCCGTCGGCGGCTTTTTCGATCGCGAACCCCAGCTTGCTGAGCATCACGTCGAAGAATTCCAGATTGATGGGTTCGTCGTCGACGATGAGAATCTTGCCCTTCAGCTTCATTGCCTTTGCCTTCGGTATGCGCCCATTTTCCCGCTCTTTGCGGCTCTTGTCAATCCTGCGGGCTCGACTCGTGCGGCCTCGAGCCTCCGCGCCGGGCGGCCGCCCGCCGTCGCAGGCTCCCCGCAAGCCCCCAGGCCAGACCGGCGCCCGCCAGAACCAGTGCGAGAATCGCGAACCAGTCCCCCCAGCGCAGGTACAGGGTCTGCTTTTCGTCGAAGACCGGTACCTCGGCGATCAGGTACCCCTCGGTAAAGGGCTCCAGCATGGCCGTGATGCGGCCGTTCGGGTCGATCACGCAGGTGATTCCACCGTTGGTCGAACGGACCAGCGAACGCTTGCACTCCACCGTCCGGAACAGGGCCATCGACATGTGCTGCATCTCGCAGGCTACCGCGTTGGACCAGGAATCGTTGGTCATGTTCACCAGGACCTGAGCGCCGGCGCGGATGAAGTCCCGGCAGAGGTATGCGAAAGTGTCCTCGAAGCAGATGGGCGTGGAAAAGCGCACCCCGGCCGCCTCGAAGACCGTGAGCTCCTGGCCCTTCTCCCAGAAGTGGGTGTCGGCGTTGCGGAGCCACTCGTACACCCCCGGCAGCAGCCGACGGTACGGAAAGTGCTCGGTGAACGGCACCAGGTGCAGCTTGCGGTAGGTCTCCACGATCTCGCCGCCTTCGAACAGGATCGCGGCGTTGTAGTCGACCCGGTGCTCCCTGCCGCTCTCGTCACGGGCCAGCTGCCCGTCGTCGTTGCCGACCACGAACGGCACCGGCTGGGCCCGCAGAAACTCCCGAAGGGAGCGCACGAGGCTGTACATCTCCTGATCGGTACGGTAGCGAGTGTGCCAGTCGATGGCCGGAACGAACGAGGTCTCCGACCAGATCACGATCTCGGGATCCTCCCGCAGGGCCTGCCGGCTCAGGCGGGTCAGGATCTCCAGGGTCTTCTGGTAGGTCTTGAACCCCCCGCGCCAGGGGTCCACGTTCTGCTGGACCAGGGCGACACGCCAGCGCGGGGTGTCCTCCAGGTCCGTTCGAGTGGCCAGCCCAAATACTACGGCCCCGGCGAACAAGCCGGCGTACCCCAACAGCAGCCACCGCTGCCCGCGCAGGCCCCCGCGGAAGCCGCGCCAGCCGTCCTTGAGAGCGTTGCCCAGCACAGCCGCCGGGAACACGACCAGCGCCGACACCCCCCAGACTCCGGTCAGGCTGGAGAGCCTGATGAGAGGAAGAAACAGGTACTGGGAGAAGCCCATGATCCCGTAAGCGTAGCCCAGAAAGCCCTGCACCTTCGCATACTCGTAGCCGACCCATATGAGGGTCTGCAGCAGCGCGGCGTGGCGGGGAAAGAAGGTGTCCGCCGCCTTGAGCAGTGGGAATACCGCCAGCAGGTATACCGAGTAGATCGGTGGGACGATCAGCAGGGTGAGGGGATGGAAGGTCGCCAGCCAGTAGTTGTGCAGCGCGTAGCTGGCGAACCCAAAAAGCGCCCCGTACAGGCAGGTCGCCCCCCAGCCCGCGCGGTGCACCACGACGAACACCGGCACCAACGCAACGAACGCCAGGGGGAACCACCCCCAGGCGGACAGGAAACTGGGAAAGGAGAGCGCGAACAGCAGCGCCGAGGCGAGCAGCAGCGCCAGATCGGCCCCCACCCGTCTCAGGGCCGTCCGCACAGGCCGCCCCGCCGGCGGAACCACGGTGGCTGCAGACCGCAAGGGCTATTTCCTCAAGGACCAGGCCCTCTGCTTGAGCTCCCTGCCGGGCCGGAAAACGGCCACCCCGTGGTCTCCGACGTCCACGCTGGCCCCGGTCTTGGGATTTCTGGCCCTGCGCCCCTTGCGGAGCTTGATCTCGAAGGTCCCGAAACCCCGCAGCTCGATGACCTTGTCATCGAGAAGACCCTTCTTGATTTCCTCGAAGAAGCAGTCCAGGATCGTGTGGATGCTCTTCTTGCTTACCTTGACTCTGGGATAGATCTGCTCGATGATCTCGGCCTTGGTGAGTTTCTCACCGCTCACCGCGACTCCTTTCCGAAGGCCCCGCCGCCGGCGCCCGTAACGGCCGCCTCCACCACGGCTGCGGGAGCCGCGGCGGCAGCAGGCGCGGCCCTCAGGAGCTGGTGCTCCCGGTTGCGGCCAGTCTCTTCTGCAGCCGTCGCTTCTTTCGAGCTGCAGTGTTCCGATGCACGATGCCCTTGTTGACTGCGCCGTCCAGAAGACTCGAGACCTCCCTGAACTGGCCTTCCGCCTCGCCTTCGGGACCTGCCTTGACGAGCTCGACCAGCTTGCGGGTGCTGGTGCGGATCTGGGACTTGACCTTCTTGTTTCGCAGTCGTCGCTTTTCGCTCTGCTGATGCCGTTTGACGGCCGAACCTTTTCCTGACAAAGGGGTATCTCCTTCGCAATACTTGGCAATATAAGTTTAAACCGTACAAGAAACTAACAGATTTCTCCAGGGATGTCAAGTGCGACCGTTTCGGTCGGACCGGTTTTCTGCCGGCAGCAGTGGCGTGTGTGGGCGGCGGGCTCAGCCTTCCGGGACCACGCACAACCCGCCAGTCAGCGGGCAGGAGCCGCAGCGCGGCCGCACGAGGCAGTGCTCCTTGGCGTGCCGCACGATCAGGGCATGGAACTCGCCGTACACCGCCGGGTCCGGCGGCAGCTGCGCCGCGAACAGCCCCTGCAGCGCGTGATACCCTTCCCGCCCCTCGATCCAGCCCAGGCGACTCACCAGCCTTTGGGTATAGGCGTCCACGACAAAACTCGGCACGTGATACGCGTACAGCAGGATCGAGTCGGCGGTTTCGGGCCCCACACCCCACACCCCGAGGAGCAGCTCCCGTTCCGGGGGCCGCGGCCCGCCCCCGAGCGCCTGCACGACCAGTCGGAGCTTCCTGGCCTTCTGGTTGTAGTACCCGCTGGGGTGGATCGCTTCGGCCAGCTCCCGCTCCCCGGAGGACAGCAGGGCTGCCCGGCTCATCAGTCCCTGGCGAAGCAGCCGTTCGAGGGCCCGCTCGGCGTTGCGCCAGCTCGTGTTCTGCGTCAGCACCGCCCCGACCACGACCTCCAGGCGCTCGGCCTCCGAAGCCGGGACCCTGTAGTTGCCCGGGTGGTATCCCCGCTCGTCGAACCCCTTCGTGCCGGCCCGGCTGGAGAGGGGCCACCAGCCCTGGGGCCCATAGTGCCGCAGGAGCTCCCGGTACAGGCCGGCGACCGCCCCGCCGCAGCCGTGCCCGTCGCGGGAGGGCCGTGGACTCAACGCCGGCGCCGGACCGAGGGAAACAGGGAGAGCCCGGCCAGCAGCCCCAAGAGCGCGAGGGCCGTGATCGGGAACCAGTCTCCCAGCCGGGTGTAGGGGGTCAAGGCCCTGCGGGTGGCGGGAATCTCCACGTCCACGACCAGCACCCCTTCGCGGTAGTACGGCAGGCTTGCCCGGAACCGCCCCTCGGTGTCCACGTAGCAGGTCAGCCCCGATGCGGTGGCTCGCACCAGGGGCCTGCGGTTTTCCACCGCCCGGAAGGCCGCGTTGACGGCGTGCTGCCGCCCTTCCACCTCGGTCAGGGACCAGAAGTCGTTGGACAGGTTGACCACCGCCTCCGCCCCCGCCGCGACGAACAACCGTACGTCCGAGGGAAAGGCGTCCTCGAAACAGATGGGGGTGCTGAAGTCGAGCTTCGGGTGCCGGAACACGGTCCGCTCGCCCCCCGGCTCCCACAGGTAGACATCCCGCTCCTCCAGCCAGCGGTGCACCCGCGGCAGCTGCCGCTTCCAGGGGAAGTACTCGGTAAACGGCACCAGGCGCATCTTGTGGTAGGTCGCGACGCGGGTCCCCTGCGGATCGAAGAGAATCGCGGCATTGAAGTCCAGCCGCACTGGATCGCCCTCCTCGTCGACGGTGAGCTCGTAGTCGTCGTTCCCCGTGATCAGCCAGATCCCCAACCCGCGCTGGTATTCCAGGAACCGGCGCACCAGCTTGGCCAGGGGGTACCGCTCCGGGTCCATCTGGCTCCAGCGTCGAATATTGGGGACGAATGCCGTCTCGGACCAAACCACCAGGTCCGGGCTCTGGAGCATGGCCTGGTCTGTCAGGCGCACCAGGGTATCGAAGGTGTCCTGGTAGTCGTGCTTGCGGGGGTCGTCGTTCTGCTGCACCAGCGCCAGGCGGACCGTCTTGTCCACGGGCAGATTCTCCCGAATCGCCATCGAGACCGTGCCAAAGACCACGACCCCAAGGAAAACCGCGCTCGCTGCCAGGAGCCCGCCGCAGCGGCCGCCGCGGAGCCCCGGCAGACCGGCGAAGGCCCTCCCGGCAGGCCAACGCGAGCCCGTGCCGCCGACCCCGCCGCGGACCCCGCCGGTGCCGCGGCCAATCCAACCGGCGATCCCGCCGGCGACCCCCGCGTTCAGGAACAGCACCACGAAGCTGACGCCCCAGACCCCCGTCAGCGCCGCGATCTGGATCAGGGTCGGGAACTGGATCTGGGTGGTGCCCCAGAGCCCCCAGGGATATCCCAGGAAGCCGATGGAGCGAAGGTACTCGAAGCCGGTCCACCCTGCGGCCAGGATCAGCGCCCCGGCCCGCGGCAGCCGCCTCGCCAGCCAGAGGATCACCAACAGGAAAGGCACGTGATACGCCAGGGTCACCAGGGAGACCAGCTGCAGGCTCACGAGGCTGTACGTGCCCAGCCAGTAGTTCAGGAGCATCCCCTGCAGCACGCCGTACGCCGTGCCGTGCAGCAGGCCCCGTGCGGGGGGGCTGCCCAGCAGCACCAGGAACAGGGGGACCAGCGCCACGAAGGCGAGAAATCCCAGGCCCTCCAGCCGGACGAACGACGGAAAGGCCAGGACCCCCAGGGCCACGGACAGCAGAGTGAGTGGCAGGGCCCAGCGGTCAACCGGCAACGCGAGCTCCCCGTGGTCCGACCCGAGTTCCCGGGGCAGCAGGCCGCCCTCCCCTCTCCGCAGCCTCGGCAGAAGGTAGAACCCCAGGTTCACCGCCAGCAGCGGCAGGTAGCGCAGCACCGCCGCCAGGCGCTCCCGTCGGGTGTCGATGGCCAGGCGCACCGCTCCGCCGCTGGCAATGAAGCGCTGCACGTAGTCCATGTTGGCGTTGAGGGCGTAGATGTAGGAAAACAGGAAGAACAGCAGGACCACGAGAAACAGGAGCTCCGGGGCGTGCAGCCGCAGCCTCGCCGCCCGGGGCCGGGCTCCTCCCCGGGCGAGAGCGGCCAGGCCGACCCCCAGGTGGGCGAGAAGCAGCAGGCCGTACACGGCATCGCCGGACACCAAGTTGTCCAAAGGCACCCTGGCGGGGCCCACGAAAACCAGGAGAGTCTCGATCAGGAATACGGCGACGTACGTCCAGCCCATGGTCAGACCTTGCCTCCCGCCCGATTCGAAGGCCTTCAGCGAATCCGAAAACGGAAGTAGCTCTTCTTGCCCTTGCGGAGCAGGATCTCTCGGGTGCCGGCGTAGCGCGAGTCCAGCTGCTCGTCCACGGAAGGCACGACCTGCTCGTTGACGTAGGCCCCCTTTTGGTCGATCAGGCGCCGGGCCTCCGACTTGCTGCCGCACAGCCCGGAGCGCACCAGGGCCTCGACCACGCTCAGACCCTGCTCGAGCTCCCCGCGGTCCAGGTCGCGGGAGGGCACGCTGTCGCCCAGCTCCCCCTCGCTGCGAAACAGGGCCCGCGAAGCCTCTCGGGCCTTCTCCGCCTCCTCTGCGCCGTGCACGATGGTGGTGAGCTCCATGGCCAGGACCTCCTTGGCCCGGTTGGCCTCCTGCCCCTCCAGGCGGCCCAGGCGGCGCACCTCGTCCATGGGCAGGTAGGTGAACAGCCCCAGGAGCTTGCCGGTATCCGCATCGGGGATGTTCAGCCAGTACTGGTAGAAATCGTACGGCGACACCAACTCCGGGTCCAGGAACAGGGCCCCCTTCTCGGATTTGCCCATCTTCTGGCCATCCGAGCGGGTCACCAGGGGCGTGGTCAAAGCGAAGGCCTCGCCCCCCTCCACCCGGCGGACCAGGTCCATGCCGGCCACGATGTTGCCCCACTGGTCGTCCCCGCCCATCTGCAGG